>NZ_JABKBZ010000027.1:0-62574 GCF_013166635.1 Lentimicrobium sp. S6
TTCTTTAGATTTAACAGAAGGAATCATCGCCAATCAATTTTAGATAAAATCATTCAGAGATGCGTAGAGCATAAACCGATTGCTTACGCTTCGATTAAATTACACGAGACTTAAATGGGTAACCCTATTATTTTATATTGATATTTCATTGTTTTAACTTTATCATCATTAAATAGCTTGGAAAAGTCAATTAAAAGTTAAATGATAAGAAAAAAAAAATCCATTTAATGACAACGATTCAAACATTGAACCATCTCTCCAATAATTTCATTATTTAAACTATAAATAATGTGTTTACCGGTTCTTTCTGATTTTAAGATATTTCTATTCTTTAAAATATTTAGGTGATGAGATGCGCTGGCTTGTTCGATATCTAATTTACAAAAAACTTCGCTTACGCACAAAGGACCATTTTCATCTAACATTTCAATAATAGCAATACGAACAGGGTGAGCCATCGCTTTTAACCTAGCGGCTGCTTTCTCAAGATGTTCTAAATCAAAATCAATTTTATTCATGCGGCATTTAACATTTATGAGGCCGCAAATTTAATAAAAGCATTTCAATACCAAATTCACAGTGTCTAGTTTATAACCATTCTAATAAAGTGATAAGCCAGGAAAAATGTATTAAACCTCCAAAGTTGTTAAACTAAATGTACTTCCATCAAACAGTCCTTTGTCGGAGAGTTTTAATTCTGGAATCACCAACAAAGCCATAAAAGACAGAGTCATATATGGTGCATTTAGCTTCGTTCCGAGAGATTTAGCCAATTGATCCAATTGTTCATATTTTTCAGCTACCTGATATCCATCCATATGTGACATAATACCTGCAACGGGAAGCTCCAAAACTGCTGTTCGATCTCCATCTACCCAGCTCACTCCACCTTCCGACTCATTTACTAAATTTACTGCTTTTACCATTTCCTCATCAGTAATTCCGATGGCTACAATATTATGACTATCGTGGGCCACACTCGATGCTATCGCTCCTCTTGTAAACCCAAAACCTTGAATAAACCCAATGGCAGGTTTCGATTTTTGATAACGATTTAGTACCATTATTTTGAGCACATCGGCTTTGGTATCACTAATAATTCCTGAAGATTCTTTTGGAGGAGTATATTCTATTTTATTAGTAATTAATTCTCCATCCATAGCTTGCATAACCTTTATTGTATTCCCTGTATTGGATATATACAAATCTTCGGGCTTAATCTCATTTACATGAAACTTATTGATAGGTTTAACAGAGATACTCTCAATCAAAGTCTTACCATTCTCAGCTACTAATTTACCATCTACAAAAGTTTTCAAGATAGTAAAATCATTCAAATTATCGACCAATATCATATCAGCAGCATTCCCTACTTGCAATAGGCCAATATCTAATTTATAATGTCGTACAGGATTTAAAATACAAGCTTGAAGAATATTCATAAAATCGTATCCATCAGCCAATGCTCGCTTAATAACCTGGTTTACATGTCCTTTTTCTAGATCATTGGGATGCTTATCGTCGGAACACAACATCACAAAATCAGGATGACTATCAATTAATGAAGAAAGGCTTTCATAATTTTTCGCTGCACTACCTTCTCTAATTTGAACAAACATGCCACTCTTTATTTTATCAATGGCTTCCTCGATGGTAAAGCACTCATGATCGGTAGTAATTCCGGCACCCACATATTTAGCGGCATCTTCACCTTTTAATCCAGGAGCATGACCATCAATAGGTTTACCATATTTCTTGGCCGCATTTATCTTGGCCCAAACTTCTTTATCATTAAATAAAACGCCAGGGAAGTTCATCATTTCAGAAAGATATTTAATATCATCTCTTGCTAACAAATCACCTATTTGCTGGCTATCGATACTTGCACCACTAGTCTCGAAAGTAGTGGCAGGAACGCAACTAGGCGCTCCAAAATAGAACTTAAATGGAACCTGTTTTCCATTCTCAATCATAAAATTCACTCCTTCAATACCCATCACATTGGCAATCTCATGGGGGTCACTAACTGTGGCTACTGTTCCGTGTGCTGTTGCCAAGCGAGCAAACTCAGATGGTATCAACATACTACTTTCTACATGAATGTGAGCATCCACCAATCCTGGTAAGATATAATTAGTCTCGGTGATAGAATCGTTGGGAATAATCTTAGAAATCTTATTATCAATGATATGTAATTCGCCTTTAAAAATCTTTCGGCTTATTATGTCAACAATTTGTCCTTTTAAAATCATATGAAAATATTTTGTGTAAATATACAAATGTTAAAAGAATGAAATCAATTGCAAAATACACTGAAATGAGGAGGCTAAAAACAAGTGAAATTCCAACAATCTTGTATATTTGCACAAAACAAAAAGCATGGAGAAAAGACAAGCGAAGGATCCTCGCCCTAGTATAGGAATCAGTCATGGAGACATCAATGGAATCAATTATGAAATCATTCTTAAAGCTCTGGAAGACAAGCGAATGAATGAGCTTTATAACTGTATCCTTTATGGTTCATTAAAAGTGGCCAATTTTTATCAGAACTCCATGGACTTACCAAAAACTAATTTCAATATCATTAAAAGGACAGATCGTACCAATATCAAAAAGTATAATCTGATAAACATTAGTGATAAAGAAATAAATATTGAACCAGGGAAAAGTACAAAAGAAGCTGGTGAATTAGCCTATTTGGCTTTAGAAAGAGCTGTTGGAGATTTGCAGAAAGGCTATATTCAAGCCTTGGTAACTGCCCCAATCGATAAAAACAATATACAATCAGAGCAGTTTAATTATGCTGGCCATACCGATTATTTAGCTGATAAATTTGAGACTAAAGATTATATTATGCTATTGGTTTCTAATTCGCTTAGAATTGGTGTCGTTACAGGTCATATTCCAATAAAAGAAGTGGCACAATCCATCACCATTGAATTGATTCTTTCAAAACTTAGAGTCATGCATAAGTCTATGATTTATGATTTTGGTGTTAGAGGGCCTAAAATTGCAGTACTGGGATTAAACCCACACGCTTCTGATGGTGGTTTAATTGGTAAAGAAGAACAAGAGATTATTATTCCAGCTATTGAAAAAGCACAAAAAGAAGGAATGTTAGTTTATGGGCCTTATGCCGCAGACGGATTTTTCGCTTCCAATAATTATCAAAAATTTGATGCTGTATTAGCCATGTATCACGATCAGGGACTCATACCTTTCAAAACACTTTCATTTAAAGATGGAGTGAATTTCACTGCAGGGCTTCCTATTGTCCGTACCTCACCTGCCCATGGTACTGCTTTAGATTTGGTAAATCAAAATAAAGCATCTGAAAGTAGTTTAAGAGAAGCTATTTATTTAGCCTCAGATATAATTCAAAACAGAAAGACAAATGATTATTATGGTAAAAACCCGCTAAAAACTCAAAAATCAGTAGATAAGCATAGTAAAGATGAAGATATTTCTGCATTACCTAGTCAACCAGACGAAAGCATAGGAGGCTTAAGCATATAAATGAAGGAATTGAACTATTCCATCTCCTTAATAAACCAAATAGTTAAAGGAGAATTACACAGCAGTTGTGATGATGATACAATTATTTATGAATTATTAATCGACAGTAGAAAACTCATAAATGCCAATAGTAGTATTTTCTTTGCTCTTAAAAGTAAGAGAAACGACGGACATAAATATATTAAAAACCTATATAAACGTGGTTTAAGAAGTTTTGTAGTTAGTGAAATTCCAGACCAATTTGAATACTTGGTTAATGCCAATTATATTCTGGTTAAGGATACGCTAAAAGCACTTCAAGCCTTAAGTGCTTATCATCGTTTGCAAATGGATTACCCAGTATTAGCCATTACTGGCAGTAATGGTAAAACCATAGTGAAGGAGTGGATTTACCAAGTTCTACAGGGTGACAAGAGCATCCATCGTAGTCCCAAAAGCTATAATAGTCAAATTGGGGTCCCGTTGAGTGTTTGGCAAATGAAACCACATCATGAAATGGCTATTATTGAAGCAGGTATTTCGGAACCTGAAGAAATGAATAATCTCCAAAAAATCATACAACCCACTATCGGTATCTTTACTAATATTGGTGAGGCACATGGTGAAAACTTTATCAACAATACTCATAAAGCTGGTGAAAAACTAAAACTTTTCACCAAAGTAGATACTCTCATATATTCTCCAGATCAAAAGAGGATTCAAGAGGTTCTTATTCGTTCTGAATTATTAGAGCAAATAAAATCATTTACCTGGAGCATGGAAAGCTATGCTGATGTTCGCATCACAAAGGTAGAGAAATCACAGCAGCATTCTACCATTAAAGCTATTTATAAGGAGAAAGAAATCTCCATAGAAATATTATTTATTGATGATGCCTCAATAGAAAATGCTATTCAGGTTTGGTGTCTTCTACTTTTATTGGGATATGAAGCTGATGTGATTTCAGAGAAGATGTTAGGTCTGGCTCCTATTGCTATGAGGCTAGAGTTAAATGAAGGAATTAATAATTGTAGTATTATTAACGATAGCTATAATTCTGATATCAATTCTTTAAAAATTGCACTCGATTTTCTAGAACAACAGAATCAACATCAACAAAACACCCTCATTTTATCTGATATCTTACAAAGCGGAAAGAATGAATTGGATTTATACAGTGAAATCGGACAACTGATCGAAAAAAAGAATATTACCCGATTTATTGGAATAGGATCAGCCATCAGAAAATACGCTGATAAATTTAAAATTGAAAAACATTTCTTTCAAAATACTAAGGAATTTCTGAATCAGTTTAGCTTTTCCTCATTTAAGAATGAGAGCATTCTTTTAAAGGGTGCACGCTATTTTGAATTCGAACAGATCAGCAAAGCCCTGCAGCAGCAAACCCACCAAACAGTATTGGAAATCAATATGGACCATATGATTTCTAATTTTAACTATTTTAGATCGAAATTAGAAAAAGACACCAAAGTCATGTTGATGGTGAAAGCCTTTTCCTATGGCAGTGGTAGCTATGAAATTGCCAACCTAATGCAGTACCATAGAGCTGATTATTTGGCAGTGGCATACGCTGATGAGGGAGTAGAATTGAGAAAAGCTGGCATCAGCTTGCCCATTATGGTGATGAGCCCTGATGAAGAAAGCATGGATAGTATTTTAAAACACGATCTAGAGCCAGAAATCTACAGTTTCAATATTTTAAATGCATTGGAGAGTTGTATACAGAAGGCAATTCATCCGAAAGACAAACCTGTTAAAATCCATATTAAATTGGATACAGGAATGAATCGCCTCGGCTTTGAAGAAAAAGATTTGGGAGCACTAATCAAGCGCATTCAAATGAATAATCTTTTGCTACCTCAATCTGTTTTTAGTCACTTGGCAGGTAGTGACAATTCTGAGTTAGAAGAGTTTAGTAGACAGCAATTTGAAAAATTTAATTATTTAGCCGCTCAGATACAACAAAGTTGTGAACAAGAATTATTAAGACATATTCTTAACTCGGCTGGAATCACAAAGTTCGCTGAATACCAAATGGATATGGTGAGATTAGGACTGGGATTGTATGGTTTATCTCCTTTTCCTGAGGAGGAAAAAAATCTAAAGAATATTAATAGACTAAAAACCTGTATCACTCAAATAAAAACTATCCAAAGAGGCGAGAGTGTTGGCTACGAAAGAGCATTTATAGCTGAACGAGAAATGCAAGTTGCTACAGTGGCCATTGGGTATGCAGATGGTGTTCATCGTTTTCTAGGTAATGGTAAATTTGCCATGATGGTCAATGAAAAACCCTGCCCTATTATTGGAAATGTTTGCATGGATATGTGCATGCTCGATGTATCTGATTTAGACTGCCAAGAAGGTGATGAAGTTATTGTTTTCGACAACCAGAAAAAAATTAGAGAAATGGCCAATATTGGTCAAACTATCCCCTATGAAATACTGACTGGCATTTCGCAGCGCGTGAAGCGTGTTTATTATAAGGAGTAAACAAATCCTTTTGTTTTGATATAAAAAATGCCAACGAAGAACTCGTTGGCATTTCTGTATTTATCATCTATCTATAAATGATGTAGCAAAAATATTAAAATAATTGGAATTGAATTATTTTTTTTTCAAAAACATTATTTCTCTGTTAAGCCTGTAACATTGAAAGCTTTCAATTCAATTTACATTATCAACCGAAACAAAATAAATTAATGTAGATCAATACTCTATCCATAAATACCGGACATAAAAAAAAGCCAGCGAAGAACTCGCTGACTTTGCATTTACCAATTATCTATCTCGATTCATTGACAAAAATACAATATTGCCAACCTAAAGTCAAATATTTTTAAACTTTTTTTTCTAAAAATTATTTACATTGAAAAAACCAAAGGAAATTGAGACATAAAAAAAGCCAACGAAGAACTCGTTGACTTTGCATTTACCAATTATCTATCTCGATTCACTAACAAAGGTAAGAAAAAAAATCTTTACGTGAACAATTTTATCAATTTTTATTCCGGAAAAGAATATACACTATAAAAGTAAGTGATTAAATATTGACATAAAAAAAAGCCAACGAAGAACTCGTTGACTTTGCATTTACCAATTATCTATCTCGATTCTTGACAAAGATACACATAAATCAGATTTTGTCAAGTATTTTGACCAATTATTTCTCCCCTTTTTAAATATTAACAAACTAAAAGACTATATATCTGCTAATTACAATTGGTATTTTTTTTAAAAAATTACATTCTATTAGGAACTTGGATACCTAATATCGACATTCCACTTGCAATAACTCCCGCAACTTGCTTGGATAACTCGACTCTAAAAGCTTGTTTATTGGTATCCTCTTCTTTCATAATAGAATGCTCCTGATAGAATTTATTGTATTCTTTTACCAATTCGAAAATATAATTTGCTACCATACTGGGACTATAATGTTCCCCAGCTTGTTTTATGGCAGCTGTATAATTTCCTAAATGTTTTACTAAAGCTTTTTCTTTAGCCTCTAATTTTAGGTTACCATTATAGTGGGCAGAAATACCATTCTCGTGAGCCTTACGAATAATAGATTGGATACGAGCATAAGTATACTGAATAAAAGGCCCTGTATTTCCATTAAAATCAATAGATTCTGCAGGATTAAACATCATCTGTTTTTTAGGATCTACTTTTAATATAAAATACTTTAAAGCTCCTAAACTCACTGTTTTATATAGTTCAGCAGCTTCTTCAATAGTAAAATCTTCTATTTTGCCAAGTTCCTCAGTGGTTGCTTTAGCCGTATCATACATTTCTTGCATTAAATCGTCGGCATCTACTACAGTTCCTTCTCTCGACTTCATTTTACCATGAGGAAGCTCTACCATACCATAAGAAAGGTGATGAATATTTTTTGCCCATTCTTTACTTAATTTCTGAAGTACAATCTTTAAAACATCGAAATGATAGTTCTGTTCATTTCCTACCACATAAATCATCTCATTAGGGCTATAGTCCTCTTGTCGTAATTGCGCCGTTCCAAGGTCTTGTGTCATATATACAGAAGTTCCATCCGCACGAAGCAATAACTTCTCATCCATCCCCTCATCTGTTAAATCACACCAAACGGAGCCATTTTCCTTTTTAAAGAGAATACCCTTTTCTAGGCCCTCCTCCACTAATTTCTTTCCTAAGAGATAGGTTTCTGATTCATGATAAACTTTATCGAAGTCAACACCCATATTGGCATAAGTAATATCAAAACCATCATAAACCCATTGGTTCATTCTAGTCCATAGCTCGTAAACTTTTTTATCTCCAGCTTCCCATTTCAGTAACATTTCTTGAGCTTCTAGCATTAGAGGAGCTTGCTTTTTGGCCACATCCTCCTCTATTCCACTCTCTACTAAAGTTTTGATTTCTACTTTATATTTTTGGTCGAAAAGCACATAATAATCGCCAACAAATTTATCTCCTTTGGTATCTGTTGATTCAGGAGTTTTATTTTCACCCCATTTTTGCCAAGCCAACATAGACTTACAAATATGAATACCTCTATCGTTGATCAGGTTCACTTTTTTCACATTCTTACCATTGGCTTTAAGCAATTCAGCTACCGACCAACCTAAGAGGTTATTTCTAATATGTCCTAAATGCAAAGGCTTATTAGTATTTGGAGAAGAATATTCTAAAACCAGAACATCTTTTTCATCCATGGGAGTAAATCCATACTTTTGAGCATTTACAATATTCTCTAAGATATTGAGATAATAATCATCCTTTATCACAAAATTTAAAAATCCTTTAATCACATTAAAGCTATCGATAAAAGGCTCAGCAGCTAGCATTTTTTGGCCTAATTCCTCAGCCGTTTGCTCTGGAGATTTTTTCGATAATCTGGTAAAACCAAAAACAACAATGGTGAAATCACCTTCTAAGTCCTTACGAGTTTGTTGAACGGGAATTTGTTTGGCTTCAATATCTTGGCCATATAGTTCTTTTAGTGCTAATTGCGCTTTTTCTACGAGTTGTATTTCTAATGTCATGCTTTTAAATTTTGGGCTGCAAAGATAGGATTTTTAGCTTGAATTTATAGCGATGAAAATCAAGGTTGTAAATTTTATAAATATAAAGAAAAAGCATGGATTATCAGTCACATAGATTCAAGTAATGCCAGTAGGAAATGATGCATTCTTATTGATTTTAAAATAAAGGTCATTTCAACATCGGTAGAATTTGAAAAGAAGCATATATTATGCAATCTGTTTTTCGATTTACTAATAATCAGCTATTTCATTAGGAATATAATTCTTAAAAAGGCTATTGATGATCTTCTGATACTCCCCTCCTATTTCACTATAGGAATTTAAGCTTTCTGCTAGAATGATTAAATCTTTATCATCTGTGCTATAATAGTGCTGACGTGCTTTACGAAACCCATTCGTGCCTTTTTTTGTATTTAGGAAAAACATATATCCATCCACAGAAGATTGAAGATTGGGGTAGGTTTTAACGAAAACTTTTTGATCATCCTTACCGAATTTCATACCACAGCCCTCTTCATAACAATGAATACCAAAATAGGCATGCCCCTCTTTGGCAAAACGAGATTCGCCCCATGCTGATTCAATAATAGCTTGAGCTATTGCCAAACGCACAGGCACCATCTGAACTTTTAACATCAATTTATCTATGATTAAAGCTACTTGTGAAGGTTCTGTATGATCAATTTCCTCTTTAAAATCATATTTTTTGAGGATTTTTTCAATTTTTATGATCTGATACTTTGTTAATGAACTACTTTTATTAAAAGCAATGTTGATTTTTTTTAAAATAGATCTGTCCTTGTTAATCTGATAATTAGAATATTGTGCTGCTCTTATAATATCTTTCATAAACACAAGCTTCGGTTCAGTCAATTCTTTCTTCCCTTCAAAACTAAGGTTCAGATCCTTACCTTCATAAAAAGACTTCATATCTCTTTCGTAATTATAGAAAAATAAAATAAGTCCCATGCCTATCAGCATCAGGAAAAACAAAATGAATTTAAATCTATCTAACATCTTCCAAAAATAATACTTTTAAATATATACTATCAATATATTTCATGTCAAGACCTAAAAACATCTAAAAACACTTCTATTCATTAAAAAATTCTACCTTTGCAGCGATAATAACAATAGAGGTGCCTTAATACTACGGGCTGAGAACACACTCTTAAAACCTGATCCAGGTAATGCTGGCGGAGGGAATTAAGTATCAATACCACTCTATTGGTTTTTAATAATTCATTCAAAATCAATAAAATGTTTAAACAATTATTAGTTATTTTAGGAATCATTGCTCCAATGGTTTTATTTTCTCAAATTAAAATGAGTGGCCAAGTGGCTGATGATGAATCAGGCGCACCTTTAGTTGGTGCACACATTCAAATTAATGGAATCCAGAGTTTTCAGATGGTGACCGATAATAGAGGTGCCTTTGCTTTTAACAATATCGCAACAGGAACTTATGAGGTTAAAGTTAGCTTTGTGGGTTATCAAACCTATAAAGAAACTTTAGAGCTTGCTGATGATTCTCATATTTCAGTAAATCTAAAAGAAGGCTTGGTGGGTGAAGAAGTAGTTGTCTTTGCTAATAGAGTTAGTGATAATGCTCCTTCTGCTTTTCAAAATTTAAACAAAGCCGAAATTAACAACAGAAACAATGGTCAAGATTTGCCATTCATTCTTAACAACAGTCCATCTCTAGTGGCTACATCAGATGCTGGTAATGGTATTGGCTATTCTGGCTTCAGAATTCGTGGTTCGGACATGACTCGTATTAATATCACCATGAATGGTGTTCCTATGAATGATGCAGAAAGTCATTCTGTTTATTTCGTGGATCTTCCAGATTTGGCTTCTTCATTAGATAATATACAAATTCAGCGTGGGGTTGGAACGTCTACTAATGGAGCTGGGGCTTTTGGTGCCAGTATCAATATGCAAACGACCACTCTAAACGATCAGCCTTATGCTAAATATGATGGTCGTATTGGCTCTTATAATTCCATGAAAAACACAGTGAGTTTTGGAACCGGTTTATTAAAAAACAATTTAGCATTTGATGGTCGTTTATCAAAAGTTCATTCTGATGGTTATATTGACCGTGCTTCTGCCGATTTAAAATCTTTATATTTCTCTGGAGGATACTATGGAGAAAAAGATGTGCTTAAATTTATGATTCTAACTGGTAAAGAAGTTACTTATCAAGCTTGGGGAGGAATGCCAAAAGCTTCCCTAGACACCAACAGAACCTATAATCCTTATACCTATGATAATGAAGTTGATGATTATCAACAAGATTATTATCAATTACATTATACTCACTCTTTTACTGATAAACTAGGCTTTAATGCTACCGCTTTCTATACCAGAGGAAAGGGGTTTTACGAGCAATCTAAAGAGGGTAGAAAATTTGAGGACTATTTATTAGACGATGTAGTTATTGGCGGCGATACCATCACAAGAACCGACCTAATCCAAAGAAAATGGTTGGATAATCATTATTATGGAGCCAATTTGAGTTTAAACTACCAAGACAGAAAATTGGAAGCCAATATAGGAGCTGGATGGAACCAATATGATGGAGACCATTATGGACAAGTCATTTGGTCACAATATGCTAGTAATGGAGATATTCGCCATCAGTGGTATGATAATAATGGCTTAAAGACAGACTTTAACATATACGGTAAAGCCAGTTATATGATTACTCCTTCTCTTTCTGCTTTTGGAGATCTACAATACCGTCATATTGATTACAAGATTAAAGGAACTCATGATGACTTAAGAGATATTAGCCAAAATCATGATTTCAATTTCATCAATCCTAAAGTTGGTATAACTGGTCATATTGGTAATTTAATGAAGGTATATGGTAGTTTTGCCATTGCCAACCGTGAGCCAAGCAGAAGCAATTATAAAGATGCTGACGAAGGATATAACCCTAAGCCAGAGCAATTACAAGATATTGAAGCCGGAATGAGAGTGAATAGTCAAGCCTTTGCTTTCAATGTAAACTTCTTCTATATGAATTATAAAGATCAATTGGTAGCTACAGGTAAAATCAATGGTGTTGGCGAAGCTATTATGACCAATGTTCCTAAGAGTTATAGAATGGGTATTGAAATAAGCGGGGGAGCTCAAATCATTGATCCACTGCGTTGGGATTTCAACCTTGCTTTAAGCAAGAATAAGATTAAAGATTTCACTATGTTCATTGACAATTGGGATACTTGGGGACAAGAAGAAGTTGCTCTTGGAGAAACCAACCTTATCTTATCTCCAAATACCATTGCCAACAGTATAATCACCTATTCTCCTTTTAAGAATTTCGATATGCAGTGGGTGGCAAAATATGTAAGTCGTCAATATATCGACAATACCAGCTATGAGTATAATAGCATAGACCCCTATTTTGTAAATGATTTGAAGTTTAGCTATGGGTTTTCAACAAGTTTCTTCAAAACTATTCGTTTACATTTAGATGTTCAGAATGTACTTAGCGAAAAGTATGAGTCTTATGCCTGGGTTTATAATTACCAATATGGTGGAGAAAGAGATGTAATTGATGGATATTTCCCAATGGCACCCATTAATGTTATGGGTGGGATAACTATTGAGTTTTAATTAGTCTATTCAATTATTCTAGGGCGTTAACAGCCTAACAAAAGCTTCTTAACACAAATGTTAAGAAGCTTTTGTCTATATATGGATTCCTTTTTCATGCTTAATATGAAAAGAATGTAGATTAAATATCGACCATCCCTTAGTTAAAGAGCTCTTTCCTTTAACAGCTTTTTAATAAACCTAAATCTCACCATTACAGAAACTTTATTACTTTTGTTTAAGTATTATAAATATACATTAAACAAATAAATAATGGATTTTCAATCAATATATTTTCAAGGCTTAGCTCTTATTAAAGCATTTATGACCATACTTTGGGTAATAAGTGTGATTAAGAAAAATGCCAGCATTGTTGATGCTTTCTGGGGCGCTGGTTTTGTTCTACTGGTCTGGTTTTACTTTTTCCAAACAGAAGGTTTAGGAGAACGCAAAATTTTAATCACCACTTTAGTGAGTATTTGGGGGCTGCGCTTATCGCTATTTATTGGCAAAAGGAACTGGGGGAAACCTGAAGATTTTCGCTATCAAAAATTCAGACAGGACTATGGGGCACATAGATACTGGTGGGTGAGTTTCTTTCAAACCTTTATTTTACAAGGTGTTTTATTATGGCTCATTTCTGCTCCTCTTCTAGGAGCTCAATCTGGAATAAACCAAGAATTAAACTTTATTGATTATGCAGCGGCTGTTATTTGGCTCATTGGTTTCGCTTTTGAAGCAGGTGGAGATTATCAATTAGCAAAATTTGAAAAAGAACCCAATAATAAGGGGAAAGTACTTAGTTCTGGTTTTTGGAAGTATACTCGTCATCCCAACTACTTTGGGGATGGTTTTCAATGGATAGCATTTGCATTATTTTCAATAGCTAATGCTTGTTACCTGCCCATCCTCAGTGCCGTTTTAATGAATTTTCTTTTAGTAAAGATATCTGGTGTAGCCTTATTAGAAAAAACTTTAAGTAAAACAAAACCACAATATCAAAATTATATAAATAGAACTCCCGCTTATATACCTTGGCTCCCAAAAAGTTAATTATGGATTGGATATTAGATAACATATGGTTTCTACTCTTTCTAATTTGGGGATTTCCACTTGGGATTTATAGAAGTAAATTCAGAAAATGGGTTTATCAAACCGATAGCTGGACCATTAATATTAAACCCATATTTGTAAAAGAACTAAAAGCGCTATTTCAAAAAGCAAGTTCAGAAGAAGTTGAATTTGTTAGATTTCAAAAGTTCTATAGATTTTATTTAGTAGTATATATGATTTTGTGGATAGCTTATATTAGCTTAGAATTCTAATCAAATGTGCTCCCGCTTTCAACAAAGCACTTATTCATTTGTATAGTTAAAAAATTCTTATTTTGAACAATTCTAAATAATCTTTGCTATTTTTGTATCCTAGTAAACTTAAAACAAACAATCATGCATATATTACCTGAATTACCATTTGATAAAAAAGCGTTTGGCTCCTATATTAGTGAGGAAGGCTTCGATTATCATCATGGCAAACACCATAACGCTTACGTTACCAATTTAAACAACTTAGTAAAAGATTCTGCTCTAGCTGAACTTTCTTTAGAGGAAGTGATCAAAAAGAGTGCTGCAGATGGACAAGTTGGAATTTTCAACAATGCTGCTCAGCATTTCAACCACGATTTCTTTTGGAATTGTCTTTCACCAAATAGTGGTGGACAGCCAACTGGAGAAGTGGCTGGATTAATCACCCGTGATTTTGGCAGCTTTGAAAATTTCAAAGAACAATTTTCAACTTCTGCTGTTAAATTATTTGGATCTGGTTGGGTTTGGTTAGTGGCTAATAAAGATGGTAAATTAGAAATTAAACCATTTGCAAATGCCGATACTCCTGTCACCTCAGATTTCAAACCTATTTTAACCCTAGATGTTTGGGAACATGCCTACTATATCGATCATAGAAATGCACGTCCTAAATTTGTAGAAGGATATTGGGATATCGTAAATTGGGATTTCGCCAATAAAAACTTATAATTCTAGGTACACCTAGTTTTTAAAGAACTATTCTATAACAATTTGAGCCTACATCTTACCTAAGGATGTGGGCTTTTTCTTTATCTTTGACCAAACTAAATGCGTCATTATGCAAAAGAAAACACTATACTTAATTATAACCATATCATTCCTCGCCGGAATCTTAGTACACAGCTACTTAAGCCCTAAAACCACAGAGCTCAAAATAGAAAGAATAGCGATGGCTTCAGACACTAACGCTGTAATGGATATTGTGTTTAAGGATTTCCCCGAAGCTTATCAGAAAGGAGACTATTCCTCTCAAAAGATAGCTGATTTATTTTGGGAAGAAGCTGATTTGGTGGTTCTAAGTTCCCCATGGTTAAAAGGACAAGATGCCGTTAGCGACCGCTTTAGTTATTTAAAAGATTTCCCGGAAGGAAGAAGTATTTACTTCGAGTTGGTATCTATCCGTTTCATTGGAGATTCTGCAGCATGGATTAATGTAAACTCATGTGATAAAGGAGGAAAAAACGAGGAGGGCGAAGCATTAGGAATATACTGCGACAGAGGAAGTTTTCTTATGGAAAAAAGAGCGCAGCAATGGAGAATATTAGCTGTACGAGCCTTTGAAGCTCCTTTAGAAGAATAAATAGCGTTCGTCTATAAAGTCCAATTTCGTCGTTATTGCTCAAAATCCAAATCCTCAAATACACTAGTATTCTGCGGTTTGAATTCTTCACAGCCTAGAACCGACTGAAAGGAGCTCACGAACACAAAATAAATGTACTATTTGACTTGAACTTTATAGTTCAAACACCTGACTTTATGGACAGACTCTAAATAGGGCTATTAGCTTTTTGCCCTTGGCCCTGGCCTTGGATAGTCTTCCTGCTTCCTGCTTAATTACACTTTAAATATTTCATCCAACACAAATACTTTCAAACCTTTATCTTCTTCCTTAAGATAAGCATTGAGCATTCCTCTAGCTACTTCTTCACCTTTTATGGGACGCCACTTTCTCATGGGAGGAATGATTTTTGACAAAACCCGAATTACCTTCGCACTTGACTCCTCCCCACTCCTTTTCTCAGATCGCTCACCCACCAATACACTAGGCTGAAAAACATATAAGTTAGAGAAGTCCAATACTTTTATAGCCTCTTCTAATTCGCCTTTCATTCGGGAATAAAAAATCTTTGATTTGGCATTGGCTCCTGAGGAGGAAACTAAAAAAAAAGAATCGATACCATTCTCTTTAGCTGCTTTGGCAACTCCATATTGATAAGTATAATCAATTTTCCACTGCACATCTTTACTACCGGCAGCTTTCAATGTTGTGCCCATACAAGAAAATACCACGTCAGCCTTAATCATTTCTTTAAACGAAGATATGTGATCAAAATCAACTACATGCTCTTCCAATTTGGGGTGAGATTTACCTGTATTTCGTCGTAAAAAAAGTATTACTTTGTCTATTTTTTCTTCCTCTAATAACTGATTAACAAGATGTCCACCTACCAATCCTGTAGCTCCAATAACAATGGCTGTTTTTTTGTTTTCCATAACACAAAGATAAGTCTATAAATCAATTTTAATGCATATTTTTAAGCTTTCAAAACCATCACTATGAACAGAAGAAATTTCATCATCAAAACGAGTTTAAGCTTAGGCGCATTAAGTTTCTTACCAAATATCGGTTATTCCTCCATTATGAGCTCCTCAAAAGGCTTCACAAGCCAAAGGCCCATGATATCAGATAGAACATACCATAGTGATGCTGTGGAGGATCTTTTATCAGAGGTAAAATCGAAAATAGCTGATGAAGAATTGGGCTGGATGTTTGAAAACTGCTATCCTAATACCTTAGATACTACCGTTGATTTTGAAATGATTGATGGAAAAGAAGATACTTTCATCATCACCGGAGATATTGATGCCATGTGGCTTCGAGATTCTACGGCTCAAGTTTGGCCCTATATGCCATTAATTCCTAAAGATGAAAAAATCAGACTACTCATCAAAGGATTAATCAACAGACAAGTAAAATGTATATTAAAAGACCCTTATGCCAATGCTTTTTATAAAGATTTAAAGAAAGAATCACATTGGAAAAGCGATAACCCAAACCCTATACCAGGAGTTCATGAACGTAAATGGGAAATTGATAGTCTTTGCTATGTGATTAGACTCTCACATGAGTACCATAGAATTTCGGGGGATGCTAGTATTTTTGATGACTCTTAGGATGAAGCCATGAAGTTGATTGTAAAAACTTTTAGAACAGAGCAATTAATTGATGAGCCCTCTCCTTATCGTTTTTCTAGAACCACCAATCAAATGATTGATGCACCTATTTTTAATGGAACAGGAAGACCCGTTAAGCCCGTCGGACTCATTGCCTCTCAATTTCGCCCATCGGATGATGCCACGCTATTTCCTTTCCTCATCCCATCTAATATTTTTGCTATCCTTTCTCTAAATCAGTTAAATGATATCTATTCTAATATTTTTAATGAGCCCGAATTTGCCAAAGAATGCGCTGACTTTGCCGAAGAAGTAGAAACGGCTGTAAGAAAATATGCCATTTTGGAACATCTCGATTTTGGCAAAATATATGCTTACGAAGTGGATGGTTTTGGTAATGCATTATTTATGGATGATGCCAATGTGCCTTCTCTCATGTCTTTAGCCTATTTGGGTGCCCATCAACCTGAAGATGCTTTATATAAAAGAACCCGTCAATTTTTGTTGAGCGATAATAACCCTTATTTTTTAAAAGGAACAGTAGCCGAAGGACAAGGCAGTCCTCATACTTGGAAGGAAAAAATCTGGCCCATGGGTTTCATTCTAAGGGCGATGACAAGTACAGATGAGCAAGAAATAATACATTGCCTACAAATGCTTAAAGACAGCCATGCCGATACTGGGTTTATGCACGAAGCCTTCCATAAAGACGATCCCGCTGATTATAATAGAGCATGGTTCGCCTGGGCCAATACTCTATTTGGGGAATTAATAATTAAGGTTTATCAGGAAAGACCAAGTGTTTTGGAGATGGTTTATAAATAATAAGAAGACGGATATTGGATGACAGATGTGAGAAACAAACTATTCACATTTAGCTGTTACCTATAAACTCTCAAAACCCAAGACATCACTCATATTATAGAAGCCTTTTTTTCCAACCAACCACTCGGCTGCTAAAACGGCTCCACTGGCGAATCCTTTTCTATTTTTGGCTTCATGTCGGAGCATAATTTCATCAATATCACTGGTGTATCGAATCTCGTGAGTCCCCGGAACTTGTCCTTCTCGTGCATGGCTAATAGGTAAATAGGAAGATTCTATTTCGTGACTCTCCTCTAATTTCCAAGTATCTAGAAGTTCATTAGAGTCAATTATCCCATTGGCTAAACTGATAGCTGTGCCTGAAGGGGCATCTAATTTTTGGGTATGATGAATTTCGTGAATATGGACTTTATACTCAGGGAATCGAGCCATAGTTTTAGCCAATAACTTATTGAAATGAAAGGTGATATTAACTCCAAGACTAAAATTGCTAGCCCAGAGCAAACTCCCATTTTTCAGGTTAACCTCATCCTCTATTTCATTCATTTGCTCATACCATCCTGTGGTGCCAATAACTAAAGGAATATTCAGTTTCAGGCACCTTTTCATGTTAGAAATAGCAATTTCAGGAATACTAAAATCTATGGCGACATTAGAATTCAATAGTAATGATTTTTGTGTCACCCAATCTTCAAGGGTATCAATTCTGGCTTGAATGACATGTTCTTTAGATAAAGCCACCTTCTCGATTTCTTTACCCATTCTACCATAACCAATCAATGCTATTTTTAAATTATTCATCTCTAATCTACAGCTAGTTTATAACGTATTCCTATTCCTGGAGTCACTCGAGGGCCAAACTCAGTTGGTACTAATTGTGGTTCAAAGTGTATGCTTAAATCATCATCAATATCATAATCATATAAGTGAGCATCTACGGTAGCATCAACGATTTGTAAAATATAAAATACTCCAGTTAAGATATAACTCAATTCCAAACTACTTTGGTAATACTCTCTTTGAGACAATAAATCAGCCTGTGAATAATTCTCTACGAAAATATTATCAGAAGACTGCCCTTCAGGCAATTCGACTTTTATAGCATAAGCCTCTTTATACCTATTATACTCATATCTATTCTGAATAACAAAAAATGCCATCGTACTAAAGCCAGCATAAATAATAGGAATCTTCCAATATTTCCCATTATAATACTGCCCTAAACCTGGTAAAGCCGCCGACATCCAAGTAGCTTTCACAGGAGAATGAGCAGGAAAATAGCGATATACCGTATCTTGATGAAGATGAAGGTCAGCCGTTTCTTGTGCCATCACTGATGAACTTTCCCCAAATAGAAAAAGAAGTAACATTATTGTTACTCCCATTATTCTTATTAGTCTTTTGGAAAAACGATTAGGCATCTTCTCCTGAGATTATAAGCATTAAATTTCTCAACTCTTCCTCTGAATCAAAATCGATTAAGATTTTACCTTTTCCCTCTTTACCGGGTTTAAGCTGGATATCTCTTCCCAGTACCTGACTAATTCTATTGGAATATTCAATCATAGCCGGAGTAGATTCCACAGGAACTTTTTCAGTGAGTTTGGCTAAAGGATTTATTAGTTCTTTCACTAATTTCTCAACTTCTCTAACAGATAGCCCTTGTTCAATAACTTTCTCTAAAATCTTGAGTTGCGAGCCAATATTGTCAATATTTATTAGGGCTCGCGCATGTCCCATAGAAATCTGGTTAGATCTCAAAGCCAATTGTACTTCTGCAGGAAGTTTTAACAAACGGATATAATTGGTGATGGTTGAGCGATTTTTACCTACTCGTCTACTTAGTTCCTCTTGCGTAATCTGACATTCATCTATCAACCTTTGATAACTGATACCGATTTCAATGGAGTTAAGGTTCTCTCTTTGAATATTTTCAACCAAAGCCATTTCTAGCATTTGCTCGTCATTGGCTACTCGAATATAGGCTGCAATAGTTGTTAATCCAGCTTTTTTACTAGCTCTAAATCTACGCTCTCCAGAGATTAATTGGTATTTATCAAAACCTAATTTACGGACAGTAATCGGTTGAATGATTCCTTGTTTTTTGATAGAGGTAGCTAATTCTTCTAAAGCTAATTCTTCAAATTCGGAACGAGGTTGAAAAGGGTTGGTTTCTATTTTACTTAGTTCAAGTTCTGCTACAGCTCCAACCACATAATTACCTGATATATCGGACGATGTGATATCCGTATCAGGGCTAGATAAAATGGCATCTAAGCCTCTCCCTAATGCTCTCTTCTTACTCATTCGCTATAATTTTTTATCTTGATTTGACATTGCTGTCATATTATTCTTCTGTAAAATTTCACGGGCTAAATTTAAATAATTTATAGCGCCAGTACTCGTTGCATCATGCATAATAGCAGTTTCACCAAAACTTGGTGCTTCACCTAATTTAATATTTCTATTAATCAAAGTTTTAAAAACCATTTTCTGAAAATGAGTTTTAACTTCTTTCACCACTTGTTTTGATAACCTCAAACGGCTATCATACATAGTTAAGAGGATGCCTTCGATATCTAAATTATTGTTTAAACGAGTCTGAACAATTTTTATAGTATTCAAAAGTTTTCCAAGTCCTTCGAGTGCAAAATACTCACATTGTACCGGGATTATCACCGAATCGCTGGCTACAAGTGCATTTACGGTCACTAAGCCTAAACTTGGAGAACAATCGATAATGATAAATTCATAATCTTCTCTAACGCTTTCTAATGTTTTAGCAAGCATTTGCTCCCTATTGGGCATATTTATCATCTCTATTTCGGCTCCAACCAAATCGATATGAGCAGGAATGATATCTAAATTAGGAGTACTTGTTGAAGTAATGATGGTCTTAGGGTCAATATTATCCATAATACACTCATAAACACTTGTTTCCACAGATTTAGGATCAATACCTAATCCACTAGTGGCATTTGCCTGAGGATCTGCATCTATAATAAGTGTCTTTCTTTCTAAAACAGCAAAACCAGCACCTAAATTGATAGCTGTAGTTGTTTTACCTACCCCGCCTTTTTGATTGGCAACAGAAATTATTTTAGCCATTAAATTGAATAGATTTATGTTTCTACAAAATTACAATATTAAACCGAAACCACTTTATTTTTTTGTTAACAGTGATGTTTCGATATTATTATACCAAACAATGAAAATTAGGAGATTTTACGCTTTATCATGACCCAACAATGATCTAAAGAAGCATATCAACAATCATATAAAAGGATTATGGTAAAGATTTGTAGGCAAACTATTATCAGCTATCTAAACTATCGAAATCTACCTCTTTAAGTTTTTCAAGGGTATGATCCTCTTCAATTTCTGTAATTAATTCACCGTTAATATAATTCACCGCGTTTTGAAACCCATCTAGGAACTTCTCAAAATCTTCTTTAAAAAGAAAAAGCTTATGCTTTTCATAGGAGAATTTACCACTTTCGTTATCGAAGCGTCTCTTACTTTCTGTGATTGTTATGTACTTATCATCAGATTTAGTGGCTTTCACATCGAAAAAATAGGTCCTCTTTCCAGCTCTTACTGCCTTAGAATACAATTCTTCTCTTGATTCGTAATTGTCCCTTTTGCTTTCCATTCTCCGTTTATTTATAATATTCTTATTTAAAGTCGAGCAAAAATATAAAAACCTTAAAATAAATCATAAATTAATATACATTTCAAAAGAAAAAAAAACGACTTATATTTGGCAGCTAAAAACTTTTACTATGTTAAAAAAATCCATAGGCTCAGCTCTTCTTACAATAATGTCACTTTTTATTTTCTATGCCTGTTCTAATACAGATAAAGAAATCGAAGTTCCTGCTGGTTTAAACGACCCCATTGCATCATTTTCCTATTCGGGTAATGATGGACCCGCCCCCGTCACGATTGTTTTCACCAACTCCTCTGAAACCATTATTGCAGATAGCGCAGAATACATTTGGACATTTGGTGAAAATGGTCAAACCTCCACTGAGAAAAATCCTATTGAGACCTTTTATAATGCCACTAATAATGCTAAAGTTATGTTGGTAACATTGGAAGTACGAGATTTAGTGAGTGACAGGTACCAGCGTCGTTCTCAAGCCATTACAATTTTACCTAGCAAATAATTGTTATCCCAAGATTATTTTGGCTATTTCATTTAGAAAGCATCCTACTTAACATAAAAAAAAAAAACACTTAATAACTACCTTGATTACAAGGTCTTGTGGTTGCATTACGCCCTTTTATTACAAACTTTAATACGGTCACAAACTAAAAATGCTTGCCTAAATAGAAATCCCAAGCATCTTCAATTCATTTCATTATTCATAAAAAGGGACAGACATTCCAAAAGAATATCTTAGGAAACAGAATTTCTGTTACCGCACTACCTTTAGCCAATTTCCAGCTTTAGTTTCCACCAGATGGGCATCGGGTAGTGCGAATTGCATGCGGACGTATTTTAGGAAGGCTCTTGCAACCTGCTCGTTTTCAAACCTCCCAATGGTGTACCTGTAATCATCCCGATACGTCCACTCTGTAATTTTCTCTTTAGCTACCCAATTTTGAAGCTGTCGTAAGGGTATTGGATAGCCTGGAGATACTGCAATTTCAATGCGGTAAACAGAAATATTATCATAATTAGAAACCACTTCGAAGCTAGGCTTCTTGGGTTCTTTTATATCTTTTTCAGAATCTTTTTTCTTTTTGGTATTTAGTGGCCTTATGCTTTTTTTCTGGTAAGGTGATAATTTAGCCATCTTGGTTTCACCAGTCTCATCTTGGTAAGTAGTTATACTTCTTGATGGTTGTTCGGCAGGAACAGAACGTTCACCATTTTCAAATTCAACAATAAAAGCCTCTCTAATAAGGTGCTTGTTTCTTACCAGCAATAAAGCCTTCTCAGCTTCTTTAATACTGCCCAAATTATATATACTATAACGCCACCAGCCAGCAGATTCATAGGTATACACTTTTCTTTCTATCTGATGCTTTTTCAAAAACTCGTTTACTCTATTACTGGGTTTCCTACAAGCCAATATCTGAATTCTATAGGTTTTATCTCCAGTAGACTCCTCCAATTTATCTGTAACATTAATCGGTGCAATATAATCAGGGTCTGCGCTTTCAGCTTTAGGTTCAACTGATCTCTGGTCTATGGGTAAATCATTATAATCGACTCCTGAAGAAATTTGAACATATTGCGCATTTTTAATGGAAAACATCTTTCCGGCCTGATTCATCACTTCTCCTTCAATAAAGAAAGGATAAGTGCCATCTTCTCTTTCAGATATGTTGATTTCTATAGGAATGTTTAAGGTATCTTTATTCATAGGAAGATAGAAATCGAAGTCATAATTATATCCGATTCTTGTATAGGTCACCTCTTTCACCTTGGGTGCAACAGGATAGAAACCAGAAGGTAATGACATTCTAAAATATCCATTCCCTGTAATTCCACGTTTCTTAATGCTCACTAAAACTTGAAGTTTTTTATGATTGGCTTGACTTGGAACCCAAAATTCTACCCGATATGGATTAGTTGACATTACTATTTTCTCAGACTCCGCAGCTTCCTTTTGAAACATTTCCTTTTTAGTTATCCTATCTACTTCTGGATCCTGAAACGGATCAAGACTCATATAATCCAATAACTCAATTTCATTAGATTTCTTCTTATTCATTAATGGTACATTTCGAATAGCCGATTGTAGCATAAAATGGTAATTAATTCCAATGCCTGTATACCAATAATAATCAAATTCGATTCCTCCTGGTTTGGCATCTAAGAAATCGGAGCCTGAAATAGATAAAGAGGAATGAGCATCAACAGAAAAATTCTTATTGAGATAATACCGCATATATAAGCCTACTGGTATCACCACTGAAGTTTCATATTTCTTGGTTCCCCATTGGAGGAGATTGATGGTATCTTGAGTTGCGTAATTATAGAGAATGCTTTGCCATCGGATTCCTCCAACTCCTAATTCAGCCCAAACAGAGAGTTTATTGAGCCTTGCCCTTCTATTAAAGAGCTCAAAAATATTCACTTGCAAGTTCAGTGTAGCAACTTGAGTCTTGGCATCAAAAGTTCTAATTAGAGCATTGGTTTTCTTTGTTCCAGACAGTTTAGATAGGTTAACATCTAATTTTAATGAGGTTTTAGGAGAAAACTGTTTTCCTAAGTTAAAACCATAGCCAAAAGTAAGTTCGTTATATTTAAAGTTTGGAAGGTATTCTGTATATTTAATATCCCCAAAAAAGATATTAACACCACCTTTAGCTCCAATAAACCAAGCATTCTCATTGAGTTCTGCTTTTCGTTTTTTTTGGGCATAAACATAGTTAGTCATCCCAATAAGGATGACCAATATCATAGCCATATGGTGCCGATTCAGCTTCATATAATTCTGGGATACGGAATTTTACAGGTACACCTTCCCCAGTTTTCTTCTTTTAATAACCAATTTTATACGTAGAACATGAGTATAAAGTTGTATTTTTTATATTTATTTCTCAATAACAAAAGCTAAATAGCTTATATATCTTTTAGCTTTCCCTTACAAAGCTTCTTGATATGCTTAATAGCTTCCTCATCAGACAAACCTAACTTTTTCGATTTATTCATATCACGACAAGCATTTTCCTTGTCCTCCATAAAATATTTCGAAACTCCTCTATTATAGTAAATCCTAACCCAAGCAGGTTTTTGGGTAGGATCGGTTGGTTCAAATAAAATGGCTTTATCAAAAGCCCGCACTGCCATTGGGTAATTCTCCAACTCATGTTGAGTATTTCCTAAATAAGCATACAGCATCATAAATCTATTTTCGGGCTCCAATTGAACAGCTCCATTGAAATCGCTCAAAGCACCTTCAAAATTTCCTCTATTATATCGAAGAACTCCTCTCTTATAAAAATCCACAAAATTTTCAGGTTTATCAATATTAAAATCTGGAATAATTACTTCAACAGAACTAAAAAACTCTACGAAATCCTGATAAGGAACTTCATAATATGATTTATCAAATAGCTTGTCTTTATTTTCTTCTAATAAATACTTTTGATATAGACTCTTCTTATTCAACAACTTAATGAGTTTAAAACGATAATACTTCTTCCCATTCGTAATCACAGGCATGAGATTAAGAATAGCTGTAAACTGAGCCTTACTATTTAATTCCCTAGTTCTTAATATATTATATGATATTTTAGTATCTAATTCTTTTTTATCAAAATTGACTAAGTTATCGTAAGCAAATACTTCAAGGTTCACAGCATAAGGGTCATTAAAGTTTGCTTTAAGAGGAAGGATTTTATCAAGTTTTTTGGCATTAAACACAAAGTATTCTGCATTTTTTGTCTTTTTAAACCCCTGTTCCAGATCTGGAAAAGTATAATACCCTCCTGTATAATAGCGAATGAGAACAACAAACTGCTCATCTCCAACCAAAACCTCTTTAATCAATAACTCTTGAAAATTACTCTTTCCCAACTTGTCCATCGGACTAGGATTCCTATTTCTTTCACTATTTCCTAGTAATATCTTTCCTTGAGTAGAATTCCATAATCCATTGTCTTGTAATACCCAGCCTAAAGCATTTTTTAGCTCACCTTTCGTTTCGCTAAGTATAGGCAAATTGGATTGACTCCTTTGAACACTTTGCCCAAAAAGAGTCAAATGACTAAAAATAATAACTATGATAAATCCTATTCTATACATTTTTAAGCAATTTTATCTAAATATAATAAAAAATCAGCAATGCACAATCATCCTTAAAACGAAATTCAAAGCATTAAAATCATTACATAAAGAATCCAGTGAAGTTAAACCTAATATATGGCGCCCAATGCAAGCCCCAATCACTATAGTGCTCTAAACTGATATAACTATAATAAAACTGAGAAAGTATATCAGCAGAAATACCATCAGCAAATTTTATTTGTAAGCCAGGGGTAGCATAAGCCCCATAACCTATTCCACCTTGTCTAAAATTATACTGCTGCACATTTCCTCCTGGCACATAATCACCAGGTCCTTTATATTTAATATCTAAGACTAAGCTATAAATCTCAATTTTATTCATAACCACAGTGGTATTATTCAAATTGAAACCCACTTCAAATATAAAATTCATACGTTCATGTATTGGAAAGCTATTGACTAATCCAATATCTATATTCACTCTTTCTTCTTGTCCTGCTATATTTCCAAGTACATATTGATCTTCTTTGTTACTTGGTGGAATATCACCATCATTATAAATCACAAATTGGTCTTTGGTTACTAACCTTGAATAATTCATAGAAGCTGAAATAGCCATTTTCCTATTCAGCCAATATCGACCAGTTAAACCAGCATAAATCGCTGGCTGATATGTCATGTTCTGAGGATATTCAGTATGATATAATCCTTCTTCCAAAGGATAGCGATAACCATTCTGTTCGAGAACATCATTAATCATATTCAAGTAGTTAATATTATTAATGATTTTATCTGCACTATTCATTCCATCTTCGTTACCAGCCCCATTATAAAAATTGGCTGTATTATTATTTCCAAAATAAGCTCCTATGTTTAAACCAGCTTCAAATCCACTGTATTCATCATCTAAAGTTTCTGAAGTAACTTGAGCTAGCAAACCCGTATATAAAAAACAGATTAATAGAAGGCTTGTATATATTCTAATCATGGAAAAAGGTTTTTAATTGCTACAAATATAAGGAAGCCTGCAAGAATATCACATAATTAATTACCACTGTGAATAAATAATAAAGAAATCCTGAATTTTTATGGATCTTCAATCATTTTATTCGTTTCTTTGCACACTTATTTATTACAAATAGGTAAGGATGTCAACAAAAACAAAATTTATCTTCGTAACAGGAGGTGTTACGTCTTCATTAGGAAAAGGAATCATTTCTGCTTCCTTAGCTAAACTACTACAAGCCAGAGGTTATAAAGTAGGAATTCAAAAATTCGACCCCTATATCAATATAGATCCAGGAACTTTAAACCCATACGAACATGGCGAATGTTTTGTAACGGATGATGGTGCAGAAACAGATCTTGACCTAGGTCATTATGAACGTTTTCTTAATGAACCCACCAGTCAGGCAAATAATGTAACTACTGGAAGAATATATCAAACAGTTATTAACAAAGAACGCAAAGGTGATTATTTGGGAAGTACTGTGCAGGTGATTCCTCATATTACCGATGAGATCAAATATCGTGTAAAGTTACTTGGAAAGAAAAACAACTATGATTTTGTAATTACTGAAATTGGTGGTACTGTTGGTGACATAGAATCTTTACCTTATATTGAATCTGTGAGACAGATGAAATGGGAATTAGGTAAGGATTGCCTTGTGGTTCATTTAACTTTGGTTCCTTATTTAGCAGCTGCGGGAGAATTGAAAACCAAACCCACTCAGCACTCTGTAAAAATGCTTTTAGAACAAGGAGTTCAACCGGATGTCATTGTCTGTAGAACTGAACATCCCTTAAATGATAATATTAGAGATAAAATAGCTCGCTTTTGTAATGTAAGGTCTTCTAGTGTTATTGAATCTATTGATGCTGATAGCATTTATGATGTTCCGATATTGATGAGACAAGAAAAACTAGATACAGAGGTTCTAAAGCTTACTCATACCCCTGTAGAAAACGATCTCGACATCCAAGACTGGGAAGAATTCCTTTCAAAACTAAAAAATCCTAAATCTAAAATCACCATTGGCTTAGTTGGTAAGTATGTTGAATTGCAAGATGCCTATAAATCTATTCTTGAATCAATAGTACACGCTGGAGCTCATAGTGAAATTAAAGTAAAGGTAAAGATGATTCATAGCGAAAATGTGAATCGCGATAATGCCAATGAAGTTTTAAAAGGTTTAAATGGTATTTTAGTAGCTCCAGGATTTGGAGAGAGAGGAATAGCAGGGAAAATTGAAGCTGTGAAATTTGCCAGAGAAAATAAAATTCCTTTCTTAGGTATTTGTTTGGGGATGCAATGTGCGGTTATTGAATTTGCGAGAAACGTGCTCAATTATCCTGATGCTCATTCCACTGAATTCAATTCTAGAACAAGTTACCCTGTTATTGACATGATGGAAAACCAAAAAAAGATTTCAGGACTTGGTGGAACCATGAGATTAGGTTCTTATCCTTGCGAAATTAAAGCTGAAACCATTGCTGAAACTACTTATGGTAGTAAAAACATAAAGGAACGTCATAGACATCGTTTTGAATTTAACAATGCCTATCTTGAAAGATTCGAAACGGCTGGCATGTCAGCAACTGGAGTAAATACCAAAGATGATTTAGTAGAAATTGTTGAAATAAAAGACCATCCTTATTTTATGGGCGTTCAGTTTCATCCAGAATATAAAAGTACTGTGGCTAAACCACATCCTGTTTTCCTGAGTTTTGTAAAAGCTGCAAATAAGAAATAGGATATCCTTTGATATAAAAAAATGCGCTTCCATATTCATTTGTGAGCGCATTTTTTTATTTTTAAATTCATTCATTCCTACTCCCAATCCAATAATCGCTTGTCACCTTCGAGTTTTACAATCTCACTTATTTCTTGAGAAACCTCTACTACCCCTCTAAAAACACTGTCTTCATCACGAACTGCAAAATATTGGATGAGCACAAAATGAGGCCCCATGTGTATCCAAAAGCTGGCTTGGTCTTTCTCTCCTATTCTAAAAGCCTCCACAATTTTCTCTACCACATGAACTGAATCTGGAGGATGGCAATTACTCACATCACGCCCAAGTATAGCATTGGTTCTAGGAAAAATACGATGTTTCGGAGTCGAATAGTATTGTACCTTATTATGCTCGTCCACATAGGTAATGTCCACTGGTAAATGATTAAATACCATTTTAATTTGGTCTGGTCTCATGGCACCACTTCCCAATTGTACCAATCCACTTATCATATCTGATGCCTCCGATTCTTCTTGTTTACTGTTAAAATCTGGTTTCACGAAGGGAAATTCCAAATCTTTAGACTGACTCAATAATCCATCTACTTTTTCCGTAGAAATAGTATCCAATATATGAGGGAATAATATCTTCTCGTCTCTAAATTTAATAGCCGTTATTCTAAAACTAACATCTCCAATCAAGCGATTAATTCTTGATAAATCAATTACCCCCTTAGCTTCAAGAATAGAAATGACTTCTTTAATGTCTCTTTTTATATCATCATGAAAAGCCCACATCAGTTGAGAACATCTGAAGTCTGGCCACTCTTTCTCCAAAACTGGAAAAACTACATTTTCTTTAATGGTATATATTTTAGTGAAAGCTAATAACTCTTTATAAATGGATAATAATTCTTGAACAGACTCCTCCCAGTTTTTCGAATTAAGTTTCTTGATGAGCTGCGAAGTATCCTCCAATAAACTAATGGCCTTGATATTATTTTGCTCCAAATACCAAAGGATATCTCCTTTTTTAACGGGAGTAGATGGAAAATCGTTAATTGGCTGATAAACTAAATTAAGCAGCTTGTTAATCGCTGTCTTCAAAGCTTCTAGCTCTATTTTCTCTTGCATTAAAGCATCAACAGCAGCAATGATATCAGAAGGCATCAGCTTTTGAATTCCCTCCAAATATTGCTTGTATAAGTCCCCTACGTTCTCCTTCTTCAGGATGGCTTTAGTAAGTTGGACGAGCATTTTCACCCTATTTTGTTTGTGATGTGTGAATTCAGACATGATTATGATTTTTCACAAATATAAGGAAAGATAGTTTTATTTATTAATGCCTATGGGGAATATATACTTCTGTGATTTCTTCTATCTTTGATGAATAATCGAAAAGAAATTATGAATATTGCTTTTATACAAACCGGTGGTACCATTGACAAAGATTATCCTCATTCCATAAAAGGATGGGCTTTTGAAATTGGAAGCCCTGCATTTATCGAGATTCTTAAAAATGCACAACATCAGCATGAGATTAGCTTTTATGAATTTTGCAAAAAAGACAGCATGGAATTGACTCTTGAAGACAGATCTGCTCTTAAGGAAAAATGCATAGCTCTTCAAGAAAAAGCCATCATCATTACCCATGGTTCTGATACTTTAATTGAAACCGCCCAAGTTTTAAGTTCTATATCAAACAAAACTATCATCCTTACGGCTGCCATGCTGCCAGAAAAATTTAAGGATTCCGATGCTGCATTCAATTTAGGAATGGCCGTGGCTGGCGTTCAAAGTTTAGAACCTGGATTATATATTGCCATTCATGGGTATTTAGCTCATTGGAATTCATTTGAGCGAGATATGGAAACAGGAAAGTATTTACTAATATAGGGTAATCATCCATTAATAAGTCGAAATCTTCTATTAAGAGTACTCAATAGAACACTAACTTCATTTTGGTTCATATAACTAGAGAATTAATATTGTGCATATATTATTGAGTTTATAATTAAAAAGATATCTAATCTTCTAATAAGATGTATTTCACTCGTCCCACCTCTCCTGTCTCCAACATCACTTTTATGCCATGGGGATGATTTGGTGAATTGGTCAAAATCTTTTTCACAACACCTTCGGTGAGTTCTCCGCTCCTCTGATCTTGCTTTTGTACGATTTCTACATCTGCACCGATTGCTATATTTTTTCTATTTTTTCCGTCTATTCTTTCTATTTCCATCTCAGTAATTTTCAGCAAATGTACTATTTATTCTTTGTTCCCATGATAAATTCAAGAGGTGTTGTCAATCGTTTTTTCCAGGAGTTTTCCGAATGCTCTTCCCCTTCAAACTTGAGTGTTATCCAATTCTCTTTAGTATATCCTTTTGCTTTCATCACCTCATCCATTCCTTTTTGCGGAAGTTCATAAAGAGCATCTAAAGTCTCCGTTCCATAGTCAAAATAAATAAGGTGAGAGGAGGCTTCCGGAAGGTTTTCTTGCATATAATTTTGGAATGCATTGGGTACTGGATTATTCTCCATTTGGAAAATCCCAGGCCAATGAGTCGACAAGCAAGCCGCTCCAGCAAATACATCAGGATACTCACAAATGGCATACATCGATATTAAACCTCCCATACTAGAACCAGCAACAAAAGTGTTTTCTTTTTCTATGTTGACAGAATAATGAGCATCTATATAAGGTTTAACTTCTTCCACGAGAAATTTCAAATAATTATCGGACTGCACAGCTTTTGAAAACAAGGGATGTCCTTCATATCTTTCAACTCCCATTAATGAGTCTCTAAAATTTTCCGGAAGTGACTCAAATGGCTTTTGTGGAAAGAAATCGCTATGTCTATCATTGGCATCATTAAATATCCCAACAACGATACATGGCTTAATTTTTCCTTCAGAAATTAATTCTGAAATGCACTCATCAACTCCCCACTCCTGCTTATTCCAAGTGGTATTGGCATCAAAAAGCATTTGCCCATCATGCATATATAGAACATTATATTTAGACTCCTCAGAATATCCTTCTGGAAGCCAAACATCTATATTTCTGTCATTTACATATTGAGATTTAAAATTCTCAATCCTTTCAATTTTCCCTGAGCTAACTTGAGGAAGATTTGTTTGTGCATTTGACACTATTATTCCAGTCAATAGTAAAAAAATAATTATTGTTTTTTTCATAAGTCATTTTTGAATGAGTAAAATTACAAAATACACTCTATCAAAAATATAAACTTATTCTTTTGTCAATATTTCTTTACTTCTGAAGTATAAAATCCTGTTAACAGTAAAAAATATCTTGCTCGAATAAAAAAACCTCCTATATTTGCCCCCAGAAATGAATAATCAAAATACAAATATGTCCATGATGATGCGTATGCAAAGCAACGTAAAGGGACGAATTGTATAAAAAACATAAAACAGATATACAAAGACGCCCTTGCCAAACAGCAGGGGCTTTTTTTATGATTTAAATTTACAAGAGATGAAAATAATAATGGCAAATACAATGATGATGAACATGTTTATGATGATGTATATGATGATGCAACACATGCTCCGGTATTGCCTAAAATGACAAATAAAAAGAATCTCTTTTAAGTCCCTTTGGTAATATCGAAACCAAAGGGACTTTTTTTGTAGCTGTAAAGAAGCTTTATCTTTTCGTTGGATTCGAATGAAATCTTAGTCATTTACCTTAGTAAACTCCTGAAATTTCATTCTTCAATCGCCTCAACCTAAAGCTTCTTCAATCACTACAAAAGTTCTCAAAATTTGAATATGGATTTTCTCTACTCCCTTTAGGTCGTAACGATGCTGTTCGCCACGATAAATGTAGCGATAATGATAGTATCGCCATTAATCGAAGCGTCAGCTGTCGGAGCAAATAGAGAAAATAATAAAATTAAATAAATACAAATAAATATGGCAGACTTTGTGTCATAGTGTGGCCAACAAACAAGAAATATAAAAAAATAAATAATAATGGGAAATTTAAAAATAGCAAGCAAAGCTTTACATGCAGGACACGATACCAATTTAACTCAAGGAACCAGAGCTGTTCCTATTTATCAAACCACTTCTTATGTATTTAGAGATACAGAACATGCTTCCAATCTCTTTGAACTAAAAGAGCCAGGATATATTTATACCCGACTTAACAACCCAACCAACGATGTACTAGAACAAAGACTGGCACAAATAGAAGGTGGCATTGGAGCTGCGGTTTTTGCTTCTGGAACAGCCGCCATCTCTACTTGTCTGCTCACCTTACTACAAACTGGCGACCATATTGTTTCTTCAAGCAGTCTTTATGGTGGAACCTATAATCTTCTCAATGTGACCCTCCCCCGTTTTGGTATTACTACCCAATTTGTAAATCCAGATCAAATAGAAAATTTTGAGGAGGCTATTCAAGAAAACACCAAAGCTATATTTATTGAATCTCTCGGCAATCCGAAACTCGATGTTTTAGATATTGAAGCCATAGCGAAAGTGGCACAAGCACATCAGATTCCATTAATTGTAGACAATACAGTAGCTTCTCCTAGCCTATTAAACCCCATAAAACATGGAGCAAACTTAGTGATTCACTCCCTCACCAAATATATAGCTGGACAAGGAAATTCACTAGGCGGCATTGTGATTGATGCCGGAACTTTCGATTGGGCCAGTGGGAAATTCCCAGAGTTTACGGAGCCTTCCAAAGGATATCATGGTTTAATTTATGCTGAAGTACTTGGCGAGGCCGCATTTATCACCAAATTAAGAATAGAAGGATTGAGAGATTATGGTGGAGCTTTAAGTCCATTGAGTGCTTTCCAAATCATTCAAGGATTGGAAACCTTAGAAGTCAGAATTAAACAACATTCTAAAAATGCATTAGAATTGGCTGAGTGGTTAGAAAGCTTAGAGGAAGTAGCTTGGGTGAATTATCCTGGATTAAAGAATAATAAATACTATCCCTTAGCCCAAAAATATCTTCCCAAAGGTCAAAGCGGAATTGTCACTTTCGGATTAAAAGGAGGATTTGAAGCCGCTAGAAAATTCACCGACAGCACTCAACTTTTCTCACTTCTAGCCAATATTGGCGATACTAAATCATTAATCATTCACCCTGCCAGCACCACGCATCAACAGTTAACCGAAGAGCAACAAGAATCAACTGGTGTCACAAAAGATTTAATTCGATTGTCAGTTGGTTTAGAAGATATTGTAGATTTGAAAGCAGATATTGAACAAGCCATAAAGAAAATCTAATGAGACCCGAATTAATCAGCTATAAAATTAAAGATTTCACCACCTCAAGCGGGGTTCTTCTCAATGAGTTGAACCTCACTTATGAGGTTTTTGGAAAACCTTTACATACTGCACCAATAGTAGTAATTAATCACGCATTGACTGGAAACTCTGATGTTTTAAGTGAAGAAAAAGGCTGGTGGAAAACCATCATTGGAGAAAATAAACTCATTGATACAAACAAATACACCATTCTAGCTTTTAATATCCCTGGAAATGCCTACGATGATTTAATTATAGAAAACTATAAAGATTTCTCAACTCGAGATATTGCAAGCTTGTTTTTAGAAGCCATTGATGGTTTAAAGATAGAGAAGCTTTTTGCAGTCATCGGAGGCTCTTTAGGAGGTGGAATCGCTTGGGAAATGGCAGTGTTAAAACCAAAACTCATTGAAAACTTAATCCCCGTGGCTTGTCATTGGCAAAGCTCCGATTGGATTATTGGGTTTAATGAAGTGCAAATGCAAATTTTAGAATTCACTGATAAGCCTTTAGAAATTGCTAGAATGATGGCCATGTTATTTTATAGAACACCGGCCAGTTTAGAGTCTAAATTCAACAGAAGCCAAACTGCAGATGGAAAATTATTCAATATTGAATCTTGGCTTCGGCATCATGGAAATAAATTAAATGGCCGCTTTGAGGTTTCTGCCTATCGCTTAATGACTCATTTATTAACCACGCTTGATATCACCAGTCATCATGAGACTTTTGAGGAGGCTGTTAAAGAAATCGAGTCCAATATTATTCAAGTAGCTGTAGACACAGATTGGTTGTTTGTGAAGGATGAGACCATCGAGACCAAAAACAAGATGGACAAGTTGGAGATTAAAAACGAATACCATGAAATAAAATCCATACATGGCCACGATGCTTTCTTAATTGAATTTGAACAACTTGAAAGTTTCTTGAAACCCATATTCAAATAGAATCATCCTTCACTAGAATTTTACAAGTCAATAATTCACAACAAACTTTGTGCAACTCTGTGTCTTAGTGCCTCTGTGGTAAATAAAATAAAAATATGAAAATAATAAAATTCGGAGGGAAATCCCTCTCCAACGGAACCGGAATAAACGCTGTAATCAGCATCATAGAAAATAAAATTAATAATAATGAGAAGTTTGTTGTTATAGTTTCTGCTAGAGGAAATGCCACAAATGAACTAGAAAACATATTAGAACTAGCCAGACAAGGAAAGGAATATAAAACGCAGTGGCAAGCATTTAAAAGTTACCAAATTTCACCTGCTCCTGCTATAGATTTCAGCAAAGAATTCCAGCTATTAGAAAAAATATTCGAAGGCGTTCAATTATTAGAGGAAGTGAGTTTAAAAATAAAAGACCTCGTATTAGCCCAAGGGGAATTACTCGCTGCCAAAATGATATCGAAGCTTCTGAATGACAAAGGAATTAAGGCAAAAAACATTGATAGCAGAAAAATTATTGTCACTGATGAGCAATATGGAAATGCAGTTGTCTTAGAAGAAGAATCAAAAAAAAGATGTCAAACTTTCATCGATGAATTAGAAGAAAACACCTTGGCTATTCTTACTGGTTTCATTGCCAATAATGAACAAGGTTCTACCACCACTTTGGGAAGAAATGGTAGCAACTATTCAGCTGCATTATTTGCCAATTTCCTAAATGCAGAAGAATTACAAAATTATACCCATGTAGATGGAATATACACTGCCAATCCTGATTTAGTAGAAGAGGCAAGAATTATTGATCAAATCAGCTTTCAAGAAGCCAATGAATTGGCCAGTTTTGGAGCTTCCATTTTACATGCCAAAACCATTATTCCACTTATTGAGAAAAACATTCCCCTTAGAATCCTCAACACTTTTAATTCTGAAAGCAAAGGAACACTCATCTGTAGGAATGGTCAGAAAAAAGGTGTAAAATCCATTTCTGTAAAATCAGGAGTGAGTCTGATTAATTTGGAAGGAAAAGGCTTATTGGGGAAAATAGGTGTAGATGCAAGAATATTCAACACTTTAGGAAGAGAAAATATTAATATAGGTGTCATTTCCCAAGGAAGTTCAGAAAGAGGAATTGGATTTGTGGTAAATAGTAAAGATGACGACAGAGCAGTAAAATCTCTCCGTAAAGAATTTTCAAATGATTTTTCCAATAAAGATGTGAGCAATATCACTACCATTAATGATGTATCGGTGGTTAGTATTGTGGGTCAAAATTTACAAGGCTTTTCAAAACCCTATCAATCTTTGGTGAAAAATAATATTGAAATTCTATTGATTAATAATAATATTTCGGGGAATAATATCAGCTTATTAATCGATAACCAGCAGGTTCACAAAGCCATCAACATTATTCATTCTCAGATATTTGGGGTAGCTAAGAATATAAATATCGCTATTTTTGGAAAAGGAACAGTGGGCGGAAGTTTAATTGAACAGATTTTAAAAAGCCAAGAACAAATCTTAAGGAGAAAAGAAACTCGTCTAAATATTTTCGCGGTTGCCGGAAGTAAAAACCTTCTTCTCCAAAAAGAGGGCATTGGAAATAATTGGAAATCTGAATTTAAGAATGCTAAGCAAACAAAAGATTCTATCAAAGAAGTTATTGCCTTTGCTGAACAACATCATTTAGAGAATTTAATAGCCATTGATAATACTGCTTCTAGCGAATTTATCAAAAGCTATCCCCTCTTGATTGAGAATGGATTCGATTTGGTTTCCTCCAATAAAATAGCCAATACTGTAGGTTTTGATTTCTATAAATCATTAAGGAAAGAATTGAAGACTCATAACAAACAATATTTATACGAAACCAATGTGGGCGCAGGTTTACCGCTCATCGATACCATCAAACTATTACACGATTCCGGAGAGAATATCACCAGAATTAAAGGCGTATTTTCAGGCTCACTGAGTTATATTTTTAATGCTTTTTCTGAATCTGAAGAAAGCTTCTCAAGCATTGTGAAACAAGCCATGGAAAAAGGATTTACAGAACCTGACCCAAGAGAAGATTTATGTGGAAACGATGTGGCTCGTAAATTACTCATTTTGGCTCGTGAACTCGATTTGGAAAATGAACTAGACGAAGTTCAAATTAGAAACCTCATTCCTGAAAACTTAAGAGGAGGCCAAGTGGATAACTTCCTCCAAAGAATTGAAGAATTAGACCATCCTTTTGAATTACTAAAAGAAGCACAAGAAAAAGACCATGTTCTCAGGTATGTGGGCGATTTACATGGCGACCTTCAACAAAGCAAAGGTGAGTTGGATGTGAGTTTGGTAAGTGTCCCAAAAAACAGCGCTTTAGGCCAATTGAGCGGAAGTAATTCCATCTTCGAAATCTATACCGAAAGCTATGGGGAGAACCCAATTGTGATCCAAGGAGCCGGTGCTGGTGCGGCAGTAACTGCCCGTGGTGTATTTGGTGATTTGTTGAGGATTGCTGAGAAGAGGTAGACTTAATGACAAAATAAATATTCAGTATCTTTGCTCTTTAATTATGATTATAAAAATCTGAAATATGAACTCAAAGACTTCTGAATTAAAAGAAATATTACATCAACTAGTTACTAATACTAATGATGAAGGTATTTTGAGTCAGGTTCAAGCCTATTTTTCAGCTTTGCAAAAAAAGCCAATCGATTGGTGGGACTATTTAAGTGAAAATGATAAATCAACAATTGAATTAGGATTATCTCAATTGGAGAATAATGAAGGTCATTCTCATGAAATTATTCAATCAAAAGTTGACCATTTATTGGGCAGAAAATGAGACCACCTCATATCATATGGTCTCCAGTTGCAGAAGATTCATATTTAAAAACTATTGAATATATTCTAGCAAAATGGTCTCTTAGGGAAGCTGAAAAATTTGAATCTAAAGTTAACCATCTATTAAATAAATTGATGGTTCATCAAAAACTTTGTCCTGAATCAATAAGTTTCAATGGCTTAAGAAAATGCGTAATAAGCAGTCAGACTTCTTTAATTTATAGAGTTCATAAAAACTCCATTGAATTGATTGCGTTTATTGACAATAGAAGTAATCAAACGATTTAATTATCTGAATCTGATTCTGTAGCTTGGCATATTTTTTTTGTGATACTTTTATAGAGGTCATCGAGGCTCTGTCCATTCTAATGATTACCTTTTTTAGCTATTGTCTTTTAATTACAAACAAAAGGTGCAGAGCACCGAAACATCTATAGAAATTTGAATGCAATGATAATTTCAAAGTCACCAGATAAGTCTCAGCAATTTGCTAACAGAGCAGCGACGACAACAGAAATCCCTAAAATACCTAAATTGTTTCGCTACTCTGTAGCTTGATACCAAATTTTCTTATTTCTTTTATAGAGGTAGACGGGTCTCTGCCCCTTGTTAATGATTGTTCTAAATTAGCTCATTATCTTTCAATTACAAACAAAAGGTGCAGAGCACCGAAACATCTATAGAAATAAGAACATCGTGAATATTTCAAAATCGCCAGATATACCTATGTAACATAGCAATAGAACAGCAATAATATCAGAAATTAATCATCAAATGGATTTACATCAATAGCCTCAAAATATACCTTTGTTTCTGTTGAAAGCTTTGGAACCTTAGCCCAATAAACAAAAGGTATTGAAATGATACCAGAGCCTGCACACTGATTTTCCATAGAGTATTTCACATACATTTTAACTTCATCTTTTTGTGTATTCCTACATACCCATGCCATTGTATTAATGCCTTGGCCAGAACCTCCCCCTCCCATGCCTAAAAGAGTGTGTTTTTCAAAATCTACCTCTATTGGCTTATGCTCTGACATTAAAGAATCATATTGAGTTTGTCTCCTTATGACTATTGGAGAATTATTAAAGTCAAAACCAGTAATAGATCCTTCAATTATTTCAGCAACTGTCCATTCATTATAACCATTATCACAGAAAGGTTGGCCAAGTGATTTAGTATTACATTTACCACAGCTAAAAAACAAAGAAGAGATACAAAGAATAAATAGAATTAGTTTGATTGTGTTTCTATAGATTGATATCATTCGAATCTGATTTTGGTTAATGATAACCAAAGATATAACCTTTTTGCTATTGCTATAAATCGATTGGCTATTTAAACCCATTCCAAAATACCAACATTAAATAGCTATTTTGCATTTGTTAACATCCATATCCATAAAAATGAGATACTTTTGCAACGTAATAAAAAAATTCTTCAGGGCAGGGTGTAATTCCCGACCGGCGGTGATAGTCCGCGACTCATGACGATAATCGTCACGATTGATTTGGTGAAATTCCAATACCGACAGTAAAGTCTGGATGATAGAAGAAGATTTACAGATGAATAGCCTATTTTGGCTTTTCTTTGCACTGCCCTGTCGACCAAAAATACGAGGGCTTTTTTTATGTCAAAGAAATCAGCAAACTTTAGCAAGTTTGACCAAAAAATGATGAAACGCTGCCTTGAGCTCGCTGCACAAGGAAGTGGTTTTACAGCTCCTAATCCTATGGTAGGTGCAGTTATCACAAAAGATGATGAAATCATCTCAGAAGGTTTTCATGAGTATTATGGTGGGCCTCACGCCGAAATTAGAGCTATTGAAAATGCTAGCCAAGACTTAAAAGGAGCACATTTATATGTGAACCTAGAACCCTGCTCCCATCAAGGCAAAACCCCTCCTTGCTCCCTTGCACTTGTCAAACAAGGATTTTCTAAAGTATTTATTGCCAATATCGACCCCAACCCTTTAGTGTCTGGAAAAGGAATTAAAATATTAAAGAAAGCTGGCATTGAAGTGGTAACTGGCTTATTGGAAAAAGAGGGATTAAAACTGAATGAAAAATTCTTCCATTTTATCCAATATAAAACTCCATTCATCGCCCTTAAAACGGCTACTAGTTTAGACGGTAAAATTGCCACTTATAGTGGGGAGAGTCAATGGATTACCAGTGCTGAAAGCAGAAAAGTAGTTCATCAATTGAGACAAGATTATACAGCCATTTTAGTAGGAATAAATACCGTATTAAAAGACGATCCCGCCCTTACAGTAAGATTAGACAAAGAAGTAAAAAACCCTATTAAAGTAGTGGTGGACACCACTTTAAAAACCCCTCATGGATTTAAAATACTCGATGACAAAGCTCCTTTGATTATTGCAACTACTCGTATGGCAAGCCAAGCTCGTATAGCTGAATTTGAAGAATACAAAAACGTTCAAGTTTGGGTTTGTCCATTAAAAGATGGAGTAGTAAACTTGGAGTACTTACTCGAAAAACTAGGAGAAGAAGGTATTGATAGTTTGATAGTTGAAGGTGGTGGCTCTATCAACTTCAGTGTTTTACAACATCACCTTCCTCAAAAAATATATGCATTTATCGCTCCCAAAATTATAGGAGGAATGAATTCGAAATCATCTTTTACAGGTAAAGGAATCAAACATTTAGGCGATGTTCCAGAATTAAAAGAGGTTCATTATAAAACTATTGGAAACGATTTATTAATGGAGGGCTATTTTTAATGTTTACAGGATTAATAGAAGAAGTAGGAGAAATAAGTAGCATCAGAGCTGGCCAAAATTCTTATCAATTTACCATTAAAGCCAATAAAGTTTTAGAGGATGTAAAAATTGGAGATAGTGTCTGTACCAATGGAGCATGTCTTACAGTTACAGCCATCACATCTCAAAGATTTACCGTCGACATAATGTCTGAAACGGTTGAAAAAACCAATTTCTCGGAATTAAAAATCGGTTCAAAAGTAAATCTAGAAAGAGCCTTAAGGCTATCCGATAGGTTAGGAGGTCACTTGGTTTCAGGACATATAGATGGCATTGGAAAAGTAAAAGCCATTCATAAAGATGATATTGCTTGGCGGATTCATATTAGTACTACAGCCTTTATTCTTCATCAAATGCTAGATAAAGGCTCCATTGCTATCGATGGAATCTCTCTAACTATTATAAAAGTGGAAGACGATTCTTTTGAAGTTTCCATTATTCCACACACCGCACAAGAAACTACCCTTTTAGGAAAAAACATAAACGATACTGTCAACCTGGAAACAGATATGATAGGAAAATATGTGCAGAGGTTTTTATCTCCAAGCACAGCACAAACCAAAAACCAACCAAAGAAATCATTCGATATGGATTTCTTAGCTAAAAATGGATTTTTATCATGAACAAGATATTCAACACCATAGAGGAAGCTATTGCCGACATAAAAATGGGCAAAATGGTCATTGTAGTCGATGACGAGCAGCGAGAGAACGAAGGTGATTTAATTATGGCCGCAGAAATGGTCAGCCCCGAAGCTATCAATTTTATGGCCAAAGAAGCTGGCGGATTAATTTGTACACCTATGACCGGAGAAAGGCTACAAGCCTTGAAACTTGGTAAGATGGTGGAAAACAATACTGATTCCCATCAGACAGCTTTTACAGTAAGTGTTGATGCCATGGAAACTACCACAGGTATCAGTGCCCACGAAAGAGCTCATACCATTCAGCAATTAATTAATTCTGAGGCTTTTGCCGAGGATTTCAAAAGACCTGGTCATATTTTTCCTCTGGAAGCAAAATCTGGTGGAGTCATACAAAGAGCAGGCCATACCGAAGCAGCTGTTGACTTAGCAAGACTAGCTGGTCTTTATCCTGCTGGTGTCATTTGCGAAATCATGAACGAAGATGGTAGTATGGCTCGAGTTCCTGATTTGGAAATTTACAAGAAGAAACATGACTTAAAATTAATCACCATTGCTGCCCTCATTGAATATCGTCGTCGGCACGAAAGCTCTGTGGAGAAAATCACAAGCGTAGAGCTCCCCAATAAATGGGGTGATTTTATCGCTCACGGATTTCTAAGTAAGAATAATGGTGAAGAACATATTGCAGTTAGTTCAAAAGATTTTAATCCTGAAAAGGCTGTGTTAGTGCGAGTGCATTCTGAATGTTTAACAGGTGATGTTTTCGGAAGTCATCGATGTGATTGTGGTGAACAAAGAGACGAGTCTATGAAACGTATTGCTGCTGACTCCAATGGTGTTCTCATTTATTTAAGACAAGAAGGACGAGGAATTGGGCTCAATAATAAATTAAAAGCTTATAAACTTCAAGAAGCGGGAATGGATACCGTAGAAGCCAATGAAGCTTTAGGTTTTGCTCCAGATTTAAGAGATTATAAAGCCGCTGCAGACATGCTTAGAGAATTAAGGGTAAAAAAGGTTCGTTTACTTACCAATAACCCAGATAAAGTTCATTCTCTGGAAAACTATGGAATCGAAGTAGTAGAACGCGTTCATATTGAAGCTAATCACCATGAAAGAAATGCTTTTTACATGGCAACAAAGGCTAGTAAGATGGGACATGTTCTTAGAAATTTGGATGTGAAAGTGAAAAGTTAATAGTGAAAAACTAAAAGTTATTAGTTTCTAGCTACCAGCCATTTGCAAAAGCTAATTAAAAAAAAAATAAATACATATACAAAATGAAAATAATAGAAGGTAAATTAACAGCTGGAAATAACCGATTTGGTATTATTGTAGGTCGTTTCAATGAGTTTATAGGTGGCAAATTATTAGAAGGAGCGATTGATGCGCTAAAAAGACACGATGTCAATGAGGAGAATGTTGAAATTGCATGGGCTCCTGGTGCTTTTGAGATTCCATTGGTAGCACAAAAAATGGCACAAACTGGTCGATTCGATGCCATTATCTGCTTGGGTGCTGTCATCCGTGGTTCAACCCCTCACTTTGATTTTGTTTCTTCTGAAGTTTCTAAAGGTATAGCTTCTGTTTCTATGGCAGAAGGATTACCAGTTATCTTTGGTGTTCTTACTACAGATAGTATTGAACAAGCTATTGAAAGAGCAGGAACAAAGGCTGGGAACAAAGGCTTTGAAGCAGCTATGGGAGCCATTGAGATGGTTAACTTATTGAATGAAATATAAACATTTAAAGAAGCTTTATCTAGTCAACGCTATAAAACGCAAGCTTCGGTTTGCGTTTTTTTTAATTTAAGAATGTTCAAATATTCGAAGATAGGATTGAAAACTTCAAATTGCTATCCTACAATGACAATGAAAAACCTTATTTTTACACAAAATTTATTGCATGCAAAAACAAATTATATTTCAAAATAAAAATATCAATTATCAAATTGAAGGTCAGGGAGAATGCATCGTATTATTACACGGATTTATGGAAGACCTTGGCATGTGGAATTACCACTCCGAGGAACTTTCGAAGAATTATCAAGTTCTTTGCATCGACTTACCAGGGCATGGTGAAACAGGAATATGGAGCAAAAGTCATGGAATGGACTTTATGGCCGAAATAGTAGAACAAGTTTTACTTGCCGAAACCATTGAAAAATGTATCATGGTGGGACACAGCATGGGTGGATATACCACACTAGCTTTCGCTGAAAAGTATCCACAGCGCTTGAATGGTTTTGGATTATTCCATAGCCACAGTATGGCGGATTCTGATGAAGCTAAAAAAAATAGAGAGCGGACTATAGAAATAGTAAAGCAAGAAAAAATGAGCTTCATCAATCAATTTATTCCTTCTCTTTTTGCGGAAAATAATCAGTTAATGTTTAAAAAGGAGATTGAGAATCAAATTGAAATGGCTAATGCCATGAATCCCAAAGGAATAATAGCAGCTCTAGCAGGTATGAAAGAGAGAACAATGCGTTTGGATGTAATAGCATTTTCAAAAGTTCCTGTATTGTTTATTCTAGGTAAGAAAGACAGTAGAATTGCTATTGATCATGCATTGGCTCAAGCTTCAATAGCTCCTTTAGCACAAATTACTATTTTAGGGAACTCTGGACATATGGGATGGCTAGAAGAAAAAAGCAAAACTACAACCGCCATCAAAGGTTTTTGTGAATTTTGCTTCAGTTAATTTCTTGTTTTAAGTAAAGACCCTAAGGGTCATTCTATTATGCCCCTTATAATATACTTATTATTATAAAAACATATACAATACTACATCGTAAACTTACTTTTTGTTTTATCCCAACGAATATACACAGCGTCTGGATGTTTACCAATAAACTGTAAATATTGTTCTGCAATTGCTGGATTAACTTCTAAGTATTTTTGATAAGTGGTATATTTCCCCTTATGGATAGTCATGATTTTCTTACCACGTTCTGTATAATCCTTCCCTTGGAAAAGTTTGCCAAATAATTTACTCATATTCTTTGTGTTTTGGTGTAATGTGTATTCAATTTGTGTGTGTCAAATTTATTAAAAAAGATATCTTTCAGAAAACTAAATCGTTTTAAATTTTCTGAGTTATGCACAAGACATGTTGATAAATAAAAAGTTGGCTATTTTCAAATATTTCACAACTCACTAAGTGCCATACACATAAATGCATAACCATAATGAAATTGAATAGAAACAAACAAAATGGCATAGAATTAACGAACCAATTCTCATTCTATTGTTTATAATTTCATTTTCCTCTAAAAAATTTTCAAAACGGAATAGAGAAGAATAATACTACTTTTGCAAAAAAACCTAATCATGAATTTTTTGCAAAAATACTGGGTCAAACAAAAGAAGAAATCTTGGTGGGCTTGGGTGTCTGATATATTCTTTATTCTTTTATTCGCAGGCCTTTTAATTCCTGCTACTCGAACTCCCATCATGGTATTCATTAAAGAATTAACCAATTTTGCACCTTCAGTTTCAGCTGACGATCAGTATGGTGAATTATCACCTATTGATTATCAATGGACCTTATTAAATGGTGATAATCAAAAAATCCAACTAAAAGAATTATCAGACAAACCCATTCTTATTAATTTCTGGGCAACTTGGTGTCCACCTTGTATTGCTGAAATGCCTTCTTTTGAGAGATTGCAAAATGATTATGGCGACAAAGTATATTTTCTATTTATCAGTAATGAAAACCAAAGTATTACAAGAAATTTTTTAAAAGACAAGAATTGGGATTTAAAATCTTACCGCCCACTAGATCAAGAACCTAGTCAACTTTCTAGCACAAGTCTTCCAACCACCTATATTATAAATAAAGAAGGTATCATCGTTGTGAAAGAAACTGGAAATAAAAAATGGGACAGCCAAAAAGTAAGGGATTTACTTGATGAACTTATAAAGTAACACCCCAAATTGATGGAGGCCAAAAGCCAAAACCCAATATCAAATTTCGACTTCTTACCCCTAAATGATATCATCAATCGTTATACTGCGAACAAGATTCACTTAAAGAAAGTGAGGAGCTAGCTGAATTCCCAGTTATACTAATAGAAATACTTCCATTTGTGGTAGTAGCATCTGCTGTAAGCGCTATAGTACTTCCAGCTTCTCCTGAAGCACTTAGGGTCCATGGAAGTGTAGGATTAGTGAGTATTTGTTCTGATCCTGCAATAGAATAAGTGATTTTAGTACAATTAGCATCCCCAGTTTTAACAACAGTGAAGACCAGTGCCATATCCGTATCGAGGGTATCACTCTTTATAAGGTTGCATGTTTTTGTTTCTGGGTCATCGTCTTTTTTGCAAGAGTTAGTTAATAAAGCAAAGCCGATAAGGAGAATGCTCAATAGTAAAATATTCTTTTTCATTATTTAAAAGTTTAATGTGTTGCATAGTAAAGTTAAGGAAAAATATAGCTCTCACTCCTTATTATCCATATTTTCTTTGAACGAATAAACACACTTCTCAAAAGAAATTTCATTCATATAGCAAGACTCTGATTACGAACATGATCATAAACGCAATGTTTCGCTTCGTCAAAAAAACTAGAAAATAGAATTACCTAAATACAGCAAAAACTACTGAAATAATAAGAGTTAAGCCAAATAAAGTGATCAATTAGGAGCAATATATAGAATGATATTCCATAAAAGGTTAAAAATCCTCCTCTTCCTTTCGTTTCACTAATTCTTTGGTAGAAAGAAGTCCACAAGCCGCAAAAATGTCTTGTCCACGAGAAGCTCTAATGGTAGTCATGATGCCTTTTTTCTTAAGGTCTGCTTGGAATTTGAGGATGGTTTCATCATCGGAACCCAATAGAGGAGTTCCTGGAATGGGATGAAATCTTATTAGATTGATTCGAGATTTAATACCATTTAGAATTCTGGCCAATTGGTCAACTTGAGTTTTTCCATCGTTGAAATCTTTGAACATGATATACTCAAAACTCACTCGTCTTTGCCCACCAAACTCAAAATTACTAATCACTTCCAATAATTTCGGTAGATTATATACATTTTCTATGGGCATAATCTTTTTACGTTCCTCTTCAAAAGGAGAATGCAGACTAATAGCCAAATGCGCTTCTGATTTCTCCAAGAAAGTTTTCATTGCAGGAATGATACCAATGGTAGAAACGGTAATTCTCCTTGGACTCCAAGCCATTCCATAATCAGCAGTAAGAATCTCAATACTTCTCAAAACATTATCTAGATTATCAAAAGGCTCTCCCATTCCCATATATACCACATTGGTCAATTGGTCGAATTCTGGAAGACTATAAATTTGATTCAAGATTTCGCCAGTTGATAAGTTAGCTTGGAAACCTTGTTTTCCCGTCATACAGAATAAACAGCCCATTTTACAGCCTACTTGAGAAGAAACACAAAGTGTTGCACGGTCTCTATCTGGAATAAAAGCAGCCTCAATAAAATGGCTACCTCTTACATGAAAAAGATATTTCTTAGTTCCGTCAACTGATTTTTGTACAGTTCCATGCTCCACTCTTTCCAATTGATATTTCTCATCTAATAAAGCCTTGGCCTTTTTAGAGATATTATGCATATCCTCAAATGTTCGAGCATTATTTTTATACATCCACTCTGCTAATTGAGTTCCAATAAACTTTGCCAAACCTAAGCCTACAACCAGTTCTTGTAATTCTTTTTTCGTTTTACCGAATATATTTTCTTTTACCATTAAAAGTATATTTCTGCTATGATTTTATCGTAATCTACTCCCCTATCTATCAATATATCTCGAACTTGCACCACCATTTCAGAGCTACCACAAATGAAGAATGTTCTATCTAATTCCAGCTCTTCAGTTTTTAAGTATTCTGTAAGTCTTCCACTATAAAAGCCTTCCTTCTCCATGGTAGAACTACAAGGAATATATTTCAATGAATCATCCTTAATAAACAATGAATCAAAGTAAAAGGATTTTTCAGCTCTCCCACCATGTATCAGAGTCTTCTGAGGAGCTAAACCACTTTTTTGCATAGATACAAATGGAGCAATTCCTGTTCCTACAGCTATCCAATAATCAGCTCCTTTACTACCATAAAAGGCCCCAAAAGGCTGGCTAACTAATATGGTGCCGCCTATTTTAACTTCAGCCAAACGAGGTGTTAAAAAACCATCAGGTTTTACCTTAAACAAAATAGCTACCTCTTCATTTTTAGGTTCACTCGCAATACTATAAAGCCTAGGAGGCTCATCTTTTTGTAATGAAATAGCCACCACCTGCCCTGGTTTAAAATCGAAAAACCGTTTGAAATAATAGACAAAAGCATTCTCACCTAAATCATCTATTCTGGTCACTTTTGCTTTGAATAATTCTATTTCACCTAAGCTATGTTTATCTGCGTAATGCATAAATTAAATTTGTGCAAAGGTAGCATTCCCATGAAATCTAATTTGAAGCAATGGTTCTTAAAGTTTTTATTTTTTGTTAAAATTATTTTTAATTCCTCAAACCCTTATATTTGCTATAAATAACGCTAAGAAATCTTCATTTTATTTCTGAAGGTTCTGGATCAAAACTAAACTCAAATGAAAAAACTAATACTCATTGCCCTTCTATTTACAGGTTTATCCACCTATTCACAAGTAGAACTCTCTCCAATGGTTGGATATTTCTTTGGTGGAAAAAGTAATTTCTACGAAGGAAGCCTAAAGATAAAAGACAATATAAACTATGGCCTTCACTTAGGTTTCGACGCTGGTGGGCATAGTATGCTGGAACTTTCCTATGCAGTTAGTTCTTCAGATGCACAATGGCGACCAAACTTTAGTTACATAGACTTATTACCTTCTAGAGAATTTGATATACAAACTCATATGTTTCTTATTGGAGGAACAAAAGGGGTAGAATTATCTAATCCTCAGCTTATTGGTTTTGGTACTTTTAAAGCTGGAGCAGTATATTATAATGCTACGAATGGCGATATTACTGATGTGTGGCGTTTTATGATCAATTTGGGTGCAGGAATAAAATACTATTTTACAGATAAAGTTGGAATCAAATTCCAAGGAAATATGTATATGCCTATGTACTTTAATGGAGGAGGGATTTACTGTGGTATTGGAAGTGGAGGAAGTAATTGTGGTGCTAGTGTAAGCAGTACAGTGGTTATTTTCCAAGGTGATTTAACTGCTGGTTTGATATTCAAATTGGGACAGTAGGGTCATAAATCCTAGTTAATAAAATAAATAGCCATTAGATTTGATTTTATCGAACTAAAGGCTTTTTGGATCTCCTATTTATCTCTTTTCTTGAAAATAAATAGCCTTTCTTAGCGCGATATTTGCCTGCAAATTTCTATAGAAGAATAGATAATCATAGATATGATATTCGCCTTCTTTAAAAATAGGCAGTATTGGAGGATAATCCTCAGGAAGAATATCGATGACTTTAAGGGTTCCCCTAGAAGGAGAAATATAGGCTCCAGAAAACTCTTTTATTTCCCTATTTATACCTCCAGCATAATCGGTGAAACAAGCCCCTAAATTTAAGCTTTTATCAGCAAGCACTGAATCAATTCTCCAATTTAATGGATTGATAGACAGACTAAATTTGGGAACAATAATAGAGGAAGCTATACCCTCTGATTCACTGCTATAACAGATAATCACTCCTAAATCCCTATCGTTTTGAGCAGGTTTTAAATGAGGATATTCCATGACCTCCTCTTCCTCTAAACGCCAACCAATAGCATAGGCGGCGATTAATCGGTTTTGCAATCCCTCATTTTGAAAACGATGCTTTAACAGCTTCATTATCATCTCACTCCCTTGACTAAACCCTGCTAAAATAAAAGGCTTATCACTTTGAGAAAGATAATAATCAAAAGCCTCCTCCACATCAGAATATGCCAATTTAAAAGCCATATTTACTGAAGGATTTTCAGATTCCTCTGCATATCCTCTGCTCATATAAGCTGTTAAACTAGCTTGACGATAATAAGGCGCATAAAAATTAGCTTCAGCATCATAAATACCTTTTTCCATATTTATGGCACCTATAAAGTTCCCTTTTAGATCCTCATTCTCAAGCGAAAGATTAAAACTCACACTGTCGCCACTATATACAGTTGGAGCAATAAAGAATATATCCATATCATCCTGATTAGAAACCGGATAACAAGCCCAATTTTGGTTTAAGGAATAGTCTATTTTAATAAAGCCTTGCTTGACTTTTCTTTGAGTACAGGAATTTATAAAAAGTAAAAAACTCAATAGAATAATCAACTTTGAAAAAACTAAAATCTTTGGACTTTGGGGAAATAGTTCGATTTGATGGTTATAGTTCCTTAGTGCTTTCATATGAAAAAATAGACTTATTTAAATGTTTATACCAAAGGTAATATAAATCTAATATAGGAGATTTAATTAAGGCAATAGGATAAATAGGAGATTCAACGTAACCATAGAAATCTAAAGAAAAAGCTTAAATGAGAATCATTAAGTCTGCTCACATAATTTTTGTAACTCTTCTTTCTTCTCTTGTGGGAGCTCTATGTTTGGAGAGGTATTATTAAGCTTTAATTTTTCAAGATTGACTAAATTTTTATCAATAAAATCGCTCTGAATTTTAAAACGACGACATAATTCACATCCTGCCAAATGCATTTTTAATTGCACTCGCTTGATGCAGCCCACCTTAGTCATCTCCGACTTGGTAATTAAGTATGTAGCTTCTTCGCAACTCAACATGATGGCATCCATCCCTCTTATCATCATTTTCTTCATCATACTTCTAACCAATTTTTTTCAATACAAGCTCTCATCTTCAACTTTGCTCGATGCATAATCACCCACAAATTAGACGAAGTAATATTTAAGTCCTTACAAATTTCTTCTCCACTACACTCCTCCATCATCTTCATATGAAAAACCTCACGCCATTGAGGAGGTAGAAGACTCAAGCATAAGTCTAAAGCTTTTTGAAATTCATCTTTTTCCAGATCATTTGATTGATCAATATTCCATTGTCCAGGTTCACCATCATCACTCCAATGGTTCTTAAAAGCTCCATCGGCATTAAAAGGAAGACTGAAATCTGTATTTGTTGTGTTTTTCCTAACTGAAGATTTGCGATAATGATCGATAACTTTTCGCTTCAAAATAGATACCAACCAGGTGCGCTCCGTGCTATTTCCCTTAAAAGAATCTTTACCCTTAAGGCCAGCAATAAAAGTGTCTTGAACCAAATCTTGAGCAATCACATCATCACTAACTTTATATACAGCGTAATTATAAAGGTAGTCGGAATGGTTTTGCACCCATTTCTCAGGATTTAATATATTGGCAGTTTTGCTCATATCTAGCAAAAATACTCAAAGTTTATAGCTATCAAAATATTTTGGAAACAATAAATATTCACTGCTTTAAAATAGTATTTACTATTCTTCTCTACGAATGAATTATATAGTTTGAACTGGACAAACATATTGACGTCCTACGGTAGTATGTTTAGCACAACAACTAATAAATGATAACGAAACTCAACTTCAAATATAAATAGAGATAAAAGTAACAGAAGCCAGAGCCTGTTATTCACTTTGTGCCTCAATTTTATCAGCTATATTGCAAAGTCTTTCAAAGAAAAACCATGAACAATAAAACTGCTCATGGTTTTCTAAATCTTTCTGTTCTATGTCAATTTACATCTTTATAAACTTCAAACTACTCTCCTTTTTATCAGTTTTTACATTGATGAAATAAATGCCCTGAGGAAGTTTTTGAGCATCTAAAATTGTTTGATTATTTTGTATTTCCTCAGTTTTCATTTCTTGTTCTAATACAACCTGACCATTAGAATTATAGATTTTGATGGTGGCTTTCTCTTTTCCAGAAATCACATTTTTCAAATCAATATGGATATAATCGTTTACTGGATTTGGAGATATTGTAAATGCTTGTTCATTTAGTTCATCAACAGTCCATAATATATCTATTCCAAATTTCTCACTAATTGAGTAAATATCAGAATTACTAGGATATGATAATCTAAGATAGCAGTCTTGTGAATTAGCATCAGGGACCAACCAGCTATACACCTGACTACCTGCTGGTAAGCTAGTTTCCAACACTGACCAATTATCACCATTATCCGATGAAAACTCTATTTTAACATTTGAAATCACCTCACTATTCCATGTAATATCATACTCATATTCTGGCATCAATAACTCACCATCCATAGGCGTTAAAACATCCAATAAATAAACAAAGAACCTAAAATCAGACTCATCACTCAATTCTGGGAAAGCAGTTTCTTCTAGTTTTACTTTACACCAATCTGTGGCTGTTTCTGGAGTCCACATATAGGAACCGCTTGCTGCATCAATACCATCGGCTACAAATACCCATTCACCTCCATCGGAAGCTTGATAGTATAAACTCAAATCACCTATCAACTCACCTGACCATGTCACCTCATATTCTCTTCCCACTTGGTAAGTAACGAAGCCATTAGGTTCTAATAACTCGAGAGATGCAAAGGTGAAAGCCTCCTCATTCATACTCATGATATCTGGATAAGCTACATCAGAAATTCTTACAAAACAGGCATCTGATGTTACATTTGGGGCGTCCCACTCGTAAGCACGAGTATTGGCAGAAATAGACTCCTCTATGGTTTCCCAAGTAGTTCCATTATCCGATGAAAACTCCAATTTCACATCTGCAATAAAAGCACTATTCCAAGTAATGATGCTTGTTCCAGCGGCATTCCATTTTCCATTAGAAACTGGTGCTGTTAGTTCTATTGTTCTGTCTCCAGTAACCACTCTAATGCTATCAATCACTACATCAATTAATGGCTTGTCATTGGCATTGGTTTCCACTTCACTTATGGCATAAACCACATCCATTCCATCTATAATTTTTCCAAATACAGCATGAGCATCATCGAGCCATTCTGTTGGAGCCACAGTTATAAAATACTGTGAACCATTGGTATTTGGTCCTGAATTAGCCATAGAAAGTATACCAGGCTCATCATGACGTAAATCAGGATGAAACTCATCATCAAAAGAATACCCTGGTCCACCGGTACCAGTACCATAAGGACAACCATCTTGAATCATAAATCCACTAATGACTCTATGAAAAATTAAATCAGTATAAAAATGATCGTTACAAAGGTTGATAAAGTTCTGACCTGTTTCAGGCACAAGATCCTCGCGCAATTCGGCTCTAAAATCGCCCATAGAGGTATACCATTGCACAACAGTTTGGGATTTGCTTTCATTAGAGATTCCAAGAATCAATAGGATTAAAAAGACTGAAACAAAGGAAGTAAATTTTAATGCTTTCATAAATGAGTTTTAGGTTAGGAAATGAATAAAGAAGAAAATCGCTAACATCTATAGAAATACCAGCTCATTTCGTTTGCTCAAAAATACAGAATAAAAATAATACAATGGTATAGAACACAGAATCAATCTGTACTTTTTTTTGTAAATATTTAAGGGGGAAAGCTTTAGTTTTTTAGTTTTCCTTTTATAGGAAGTGTAAAAATAAACTCTGTACCTTTATGCTTGCACGATTTAAGTTCTATACTTCCTCCTAAAAGTTCTACATAAGCTTTGGTAATAGACAAACCCAAACCAGCGCCTTCGGTAACTTTATTATCCACCTTCTCTGCCTGTACAAAACGTTCAAAGATGAGTTTTTGCTTAGGCTCAGAAATTCCAATTCCCGTATCTTTCACAAAGAACTTGATGGTTTTACCAAGAATTGAATATCCAAAAGATATTTGTCCTTCTTTGGTGTATTTAATAGAATTCTTGATTAGGTTGGTAAAAATATCAGCAATTTTTGTGGAATCAGACCAAATATTTAATTCGCCAATATTGGGTGTTTCAAGCTTTAATTCTAAACCATTTCTTTCTGCCTCGGGTGAAAAAAAAGCATATTGAAAATACAATAATTCATTCACGTTTACTTCGCTATAATCTACATTCATTTGCCCCGATTCTATTCTGGAAATATCAATGATATTATTAATTAAACGTAACATCTTACCACCACTTCGTTCAATAACACTAATATACAAACCCTTTTCTTTTTCTGATAAATCTTCTTCTTTTAATAAATCTGCAAAACCCATAATTCCATTCATAGGAGTTCGAATCTCGTGACTCATGTTTGCTAAAAAATAAGATTTCATTCTATTATTCTCTTCTGCCTGATTTTTCGCTATCAATAATAATTGCTGTGTTCTTTCTCGTTCTGAAACATCTTTAGAAACCACAGATGCTCCAGAGATATGCTGCCCATAAACAATAGGATTAATGGTAATTTCAAAATAATAGGGTTTATGATCTATCTCGAATTGATCAATTTCTACAACAGACTCGCCTGAAAAAACCCTTAAATATCGAGATTTCCATAAATCTGCAGTCTCTTTGGATACAAAATCCAAAATACAATTCCCTTTATTGAGTTTAACACCATAGTTATAATGAAATTCATTTCTAAACTTTGAATTGATCGTCAGTAGTTTGAACTCCCTATCAACCGACCAAATAGCATCTTGAGAACTCTCTAAAACAGACATTAAATTGGCTTCACTATCAATTAGAGCCAACTCTACTTTTTTTCTTTCAGTGATGTTTCTATTGATACTTAAAATGGCCTTATTTCCCTGATAGTTTATTAAGGAAGCATTAATCTCAAAATGTAATTCCCTGCCATCTTTATGATATTGTGTAGTTTCGAAATTGGTATAAACTCCATCTTTTTGGGTTTGATCTATCCTTAATTTCCCTTTTTTTGGATTCTTTGAAAAATTAGTGATAGAACTTCCTACAAATTCTTGATAAGAATATCCATAAACTTCACAAGCCGCTTTATTGGCCTCCAGTATCACTTCATCTTCAGGATTAAAAGTAAGGATAGCATCATGGGCTTGTTCAAATAATTGTTTATAATCCTCTTTTGATTTGATGAGGTGATCTATGGTCTTCTTTTCTTTGGTGATATCCGTATGTGCACCAAACATCCTAATGACATTAGCATTTTTATCTAAAACAGCTGCTGCTTTATTATGAATCCATCTATAAGTCTCATCCTTATGCTTCATTCTAAATTCCTCAATAAAGAAGTTTTTAGGCTTCTCTAAAAAGGCTTGCACTGTATTTATCATTCTTTCCTTATCATCAGGATGAAGTAAATCCTCCCAAGTAGAAAACTCATTGCCCAATTCGTGAGCTTGATAACCTAAAAGTCCTTTCCATTGATCACTATAAAAAACAGAGTTGTCTTTTAATTTCCAATCCCAAATACCACTTTCGGAAGCAGCAGTTGCCAATTGATATCTTTCCTCACTTTCTTTTAATGCCTGGGTAGCTAAAACCGAATCTGTAATATCAATAATAAATCCATTTGAATACTCTAACAATTCAGCTTCTTGCCGATATGCGATTCCTGTGGCTTCTAGTTTAAAATATCGTATTCCTCTTTCAGGATGTACTATTCTAAACTTCATTTGATGTTTAAAAGGAGGCTTTAAATTCCTATATATTTCTCTAAATACTGTTTTAATATCTTTAGGATGAACATTTTCAAACCAGCTGGCAAAAGTATTTTTCTCCTGAGGTGAAATTCCAAATAAATGAATAATAGAATCACTAATCATTAGAACCTCAGCATTATTAGTCTGAAGGTCTATCTTTAATCTAAAAAGTGCATAATCTTTTGGACTGTCTACAATGGATTTTAAATGAAGGTTTAGATCTTCAATTTGCAAACGTCTCTCCTTTTCCTCAGTAATATCAACAGCTAATTCTAACCTTACATTTTTGCCATTGAACCACTCTATTACTCTGTCATAACAACGATACCAATGATTATTCTGCTTGTTTTGAAATTCCCAAACATAAGAATCATTTTTTTTATTATTGAATATAATAGGATTAGTACAAAATGAACAAGGACTATCTAAACCTTGCATAACTTGATAACACTTCTTTCCGATAATACTTTGTTCAACACCCAAAGAATCTATAAGCTCTTGATTGGCAAATAGTATTTCGAAACTGAATGGGTCGCTTACATAGACTATTCCATCTAAAGCACTGAATATTTTTAATGAGGCCTGTTGTTGTAAAGCTAATTTCTGCTGGGATTCTTTAAGTTCACTAACATCCCTAGATTGAGTATAAACAGCTTTAGCCCCTTTATAAGCTATCACTTTTGCAATAACCTCTACTGGCAATTCACTTCCATCTTTACAAAGAAATAGGCTTTCGAATTTTGCTTCACCTTTTTCCATCAGTTTTTGGGTGATGCCTTCTAATTCTTCTAAGGAATACTTTTTTTGAATTTTTGAAATAGGTTGTCCCAATACCTCACTGGCTTGATATCCTATCTTTTTTAAACCTTCCTCGTTTACATCCAAAATTTCATGATGGAAATTTTGAATCGCTAAAATATCTGAAGACGTATTGAATAAAAAATGATAAAGCTCATCTTCGGTATGTCTTCCCTTGCCCATATAGAATATTCGTTTATTTGGTTCTATCTAATAATTAAATCCGAAAACAGAATGCAGAGAAAGAGAAATGACTGATGCGATGCTATATAATCCCAAATGTAATGATAATTCCGGATTAAACCACAAAATTAACATTCCCATAAAATACTAAATATCAACAAACAAAGCAGCTAACGTGCTTTTATTTTCAAAAGCAAACTAGTCTATATTATATAACTGAAATGGTGTAATACTTGATTTCACATGAGATTCTTTCATGAATATGTTTATTGTTTTTATGATTTCAGGGTGAAGCTCAGCTACATTATTCTGTTCTTGTGGATCGCTGAGTAAATGATATAACTCAAGCTCTAAGTTTCCATTCTGAATATTTTTTCGAATCGCCTTCCAATCTCCAAACCGAATGGCTTGTTGACCATTATACTCAGGAAACTCCCAATACAAATACTCATGATTTACTTGATGCTGCAGATTTAAAATAGTCGGCAAAAAACTTATTCCATCAGACTCCTCAGGAATATCTATTTGTGCAATATCACAGAAGGTGGGCATCATATCACTAAATGAAGAAATATATTCAGAAACAGAAGCAGAATCCAATTCATCAGGCCAAGAAACTATTAATGGAACTCTTATTCCTCCTTCGTGCACAAATCCTTTGGTATATCATAATCATTTAGAAAAGTGGAAAGTCCTTTGTGGATTAGACTTGCTGAGCAGTTTTCTGAGTAAGCCTTTGTATACTCCCAATAATTTTCAATGTGACCCATATGATGCGCTATGAATTGAACTTTATCCTTATTGGCAAAGCAATGGATGGAGAAAAAATACAAATATTTAAAAAGCACAAAAAAAATCGGATTCCATAAATATGAAATCCGATTTTATAAGAGTAAAGAAATTGACTATTCGATAATCATTTTCTTTGTTATGCTTTCGTTACCAATAGTAACCGTGTAAAAATAAACACCAGACTCTAAGTTCTCAGCATTAATTTCAACATTCTGACTACCATTAATGATACCAGCATTCATGCTATAAACAGTTTGTCCTAAAAGGCTAGTTACTTCAATAGAAGCTGGACTAACAGTTTGAGTAGTAATTTCTATTATAGTAGAACCTGTGAATGGATTAGGTTGGTTTTGAGAAATTTTGAAGCTTGCTTGATTTTGCATATCACTAACACCATCAACAATTAAATTTACCAAATTAATTCCTGTAATATAATTAACAGTTATAGGATCTGTACCACCATTAGATGCAAATTCACCAGGTGTTACACATTGCATATAAGGAATGGTATAGCTACCTTCTTCATTTAAATAGGCTATCTCAGAACCATAAGTAAAATAATAGAATTTTTCATATAATGTTCCTTCTGTTAAACATATTGGGTCAATAGATTCGTAATATACTAAATCTCTAGTCCAGCCAAAAACATCTGGCTCTACATTTAATTCATTTGCAACGTCTCTTGTATCAGTCCATGTCAAGAAAATTTGACTTCCATTTTCATTTCTTGCAGCACTTAATCTGTGGTTCCATCCATTACCAGCATAGTTTCCTTCGTCGTCATCACCTAAATTTGAAGTAAATAAAGAATCAATCCAAATGATATCTGTTAAACCATTATCATTAACCACCAAATTCATTAAATCACCAGGATAAGTCCAACCCCAACCTAAAGAATCCGGATAATTATAAATATCAGCAGAATGCGAACCTGTTGCAGCAAATATTTGAAGATCTCCATGCATATCAACAACACTAGCAGATTCAAAAACAGAAGGAATCATATCACCTTTCCAGTTTTCAATAATAAATGGCTCCAATAAAGCTTGCATCTCGTCAGTAGTGAAATCTAATTCAATAAGGTCCCAGTTATCACCAGCATCTTCTGTTCTATAAACGATAGGTTGATATCCTGAAGGAAAATCATTAGTAGCTCCTACCATATACATATAACCAATTTGTCCATCTTCGGACCATGCCATATCAATACCACCATCGTGAGCTTGATAAGAACCAATCCAAGCCATTTGACCATCTTCAGAACTTTGAGATAAATCCATTTCAATTAACATAGATTCATCCCACAAAAAATCAGTTCCTTCAAAATCACCAAATATAGGCTGTAATTCAGCAGATTGATAATTTCCCCAATCACCTTGAGGTAACATATTTAAACAACGAACTTGATCTTCAATTTGTGTTAAACCGTATTGGTTCCAATATCCATCTTCAATATTATCTGGGTTATGACTAATTTCAATAGCATGGTTTTCACCACCTAAAGTCATACTTCCCCACATTTTATAACCCCAGTCACCTCCAACATGAGAAATGTTTTGCATAACTCCATAAGCATCCTCAACAGCGGTATTACCATCGGGATTAAAAACGATTCCAGAAGGATAATCATTTGTATAAGAATTACCATTGTCAAATATTACTAATGGCTCAGACCAAGTTGCTCCTCTATCAGTAGAATAAACCATACCCATATCTGTTCCATTGGTTCCGTAGGTAGCAGGATCTAAAACATAAACAATAGAAATAATGTCTAATTCAGGGTTATAAGATATAGCTCGTGTATCTTCTTTACGAACCGTACGAAAATCTTTAGCCTTTCCGACATAAATACGGTTGATATCTTCTGCTACTGCTTTATCTGCATTAATTACTGGGGCAGGAAGGTTATTCTTTTGAGAAACCTCAATGTCTTTTGATTTTTTTAAATTTTTAATGTTTACAGTTTCATATTGCGCCATAGAAGCCAATGAAAAACTGAAAAGCATTGCAAAAAGTAGAATTTTTTTCATAGTATGTGATTTTATTAATGTTAGAGAGCAAATATAGGAAATTTTAAAATGAATAAAAACCAATAAAATCAACATTTATTTTCTCTTAATCATTTCCAATGAAAAAATACAATTCTTAAACCATTGTATTTTTTTTGACTAAGGTATTTGACTTAAAGCTTAATACTTGAATTAAATTCTAAAGCCTATTCCTTTTCAATTTTCAGAGGAGCTTTTCTAAGGAAATAATCCAAATACAAATTAGACATATTACTCTGAATAACAGAGGAATGCTGAAATTTTAGATATTGATTAAAAAACTCGGATATGTATAGATTTAAACTATTAAAAACCAAAGCCCCATCAATATCACCTATCATTCTCACTTCATTATCTCTGTCGGGATAGGGTAATACTGCCCCATCACTAAAAACAAAATGGCTGGACTTTGGAAAGCGTAAAAAGGCAAAATCACCATCTGTATGACTAAAGTTAACGGTGTTCCCAAGGTTCCAATCGGCGTTATAATCACTTTCAATCAGCATAAATGGCTGTTTAAGGGGCTGGTCTATAGCATTCCCAAATTGAAAACAATCTAGATTAATTCCGGCCTTTACTCTATCATCCTGAACACATAATTCTCCGATTACTGAACCACCAACCGACTGTCCAAAAGCGCCAATGGCGTTTAAATCCATGGCTTGCAATAAGGCATGTTCAACTTGTCTATCTTGTTCTTCCTCCAGATAATCTATAAAGAAACGAGTGTCTTCTACCCAAAAATTCACAATCTTTTTAAACCTCCTCAACATCTTATGATAATATCGAGTGATTTCAATATTTTTCTCTGGGCTGTCTTTTTTCTTCCATTGAAACCAGTTGGCAAAAACCAATTGCATATAGGACCATTGGGCCCTTTTCTTTTTTAAATAGATTTCTTCACCATCGGGGAATTTTATGTAAGGCTGCTCATAAGGATGGTTTATACTACATACTATATATCCTTGACTAGCCAGCGCTTCCATCATTCCTGTATACAAATCGGCCATTCCAAAATAGAAGCCAGGATTAAACAATATCACTGGAAAACCATTTTTCTGAGCAATCAATTCTGCCTCTGGATAAGAATGCGTAGGATATTCTTGAATTGAGGCTATCCATTCCTTTGAGAATTTCTTGATTTTAAAGGCATTATAGATAAGGTCTGTGGGATAACTTTCTAAATACAATTCTGGCTTTTCTGTACTCTTAATTTGAGCTGGATACCATATTTTTATATACAGTCTCCTCTTGTCACGCTTTTTAAAGGGATCTTGCCTTGAACTATCGGTTATAAACCATTCTGTTGTTCCTACTTGATAAGGTCCAGAAGGCATAGGTAAAAAGCTGGTATCTTGCTGTGCAATAAGTGATATTGTATAAAATATCAGCAGTAAACTGAAATAATATTTTAGCCTCATTATTCGTCTTCGTTGTGCTGAGTGATGAGAAGTCTTTTATTTATTTCAAAAGCCACCAAATTACCAAATCCGGGTTTTTGACTCAAAAAAACTCCATTATCCAAATCTATAAATTCTTGTTTTTCTTGATTGATACAATGATGAATGTATTCCAAATCCACCGGAGTATGTCCATGAATCAACTGTCTATTTCCAATTTTTGAAGAATCAATATTGAATTCTTTAAGCCATAACATGGCATGTTTATCTTGAAATACATTTTGAAGATTAAAATTCAATCCAGCATGAACAATAACACAATCATTCATTTCCAAATAATATTTCAAATTACGCATCCATTCAATATATTTCTGGGGGATATTAATAATAGAACGGGTTGCAAATGATTTCATGGTGTCCTTACCGCCAAACTCGTACCACTCCTTTTTTATTTTATTAGGCTTTAGTTTTTGCAAAAACCCACTATTCTCCAAAGCATAATCGTAATTTCTAAGAAAATACTCCTCATGATTTCCCATCAAGGGAGTCACATGGTAACCATTATTCTGAAGGTTTAAAATCTCGTCAATCACCCCTTTTGAATCGGGGCCACGATCAATATAATCACCTAAAAAGATTAAATGGTCTTCTTTAGAAGGACGAATTTGAGCCAGTAAGGACTTCAAAGTCTTTACATAACCATGTATATCGGGTATTACCCAGCGCTTTTGCTCCATGCCAATAATTTGTACGGGCTAAAATACAAAAATACTTTACTTTTGCTTTTATGTATTTAGTTAAAACTCCTATTCTCATCTCCAAATTAATGAGTAAATCATTGATATGGAAGATTCCTACAAATGAAAAAATAATCTATTTAACTTTTGATGATGGGCCCATCCCAAATCTCACCATGGAAATTTTAGCAATTCTCGCGGATTACCAAGCCAAAGCCACTTTCTTTTGTGTGGGTGAAAATGCCAAGAATTATCCAGAATTAATACATAGAATACAAAAAGATGGCCATTTAATAGGTAATCATTCTCATAATCATCTCAGCGGGTGGAAAACCCCAGCGAAGGATTATATTAACAATGTAAAAAAAGCTTCAGAATATATTGATTCCTATTTATTTCGCCCACCCTATGGACAAATCAATTATCAACAAATCAAACATTTAAAAGATGATTACCGAATCATCATGTGGAATATTCTAAGTGGAGATTTCGACAAGCAACTGAGTAATGAGCAATGCTTATTTAATGTACTACAAAGCAAAGCTGGTGACATTGTCGTTTTTCATGATAATGAGAAATCGAGAGAGAAAGTTTTAGATGTTTTACCTCAATATTTGGCCCATTTCACCAAATTAGGATATGAATTTTGTTCGCTAACACCGCTTTTGAAAACTAAAAAATGATTAAAATAAGGACTTCATAAGAAATGATGTTTATTTTTGCTTCAGAAAAAAATGATTTGATTTGAGATTTCTAAAAAAATACCAGCTACTGGTCTTCTTGCTTCTCGCAATGAGCCTCCAATATTGTGCTTCTCCAGGCCCCCTTGGAGGAGGGCCAAAAGATGAAGAGCCACCTGTGTTTTTAGGTAGCGATCCCGTAAAATATAGTCGCAATACCCGCCCGCGAAAAATCCAATTGCAGTTCGACGAGTTTTTAGTTTTAAAGGATCTACAACAAAATTTGATTATTTCACCTCCTTTAAATGAAGATCCTGATATAAAACTGAAAGGGAAAAAAGTGGTCATCAAAAATGACAAAGACCTTATTCTAGCAGAAAACACTACCTATACCTATTATTTTGGTGATGCCATATGCGATTTGCACGAGGACAATCCCATTGAAAATTTTGAATATGTTTTTAGTACAGGTCCATCATTGGATAGCTTAAGCATTAGAGGAAAAATTTTACAATCAGAATATCTCACTCCTGAGGAGTCTGTTTATGTTTGTTTGTATAAAAAAGGAATGAACGATACCATTCCATTTGATAGCCTCCCCTATTTTGTAAGACCTTATTATGTATCCAGAACAAATGAACTGGGTGAATACAAACTCAACAACCTCAGACTTGATGATTACTTGATGTTTGCCATAAAAGATGTGAATAGCAATTATTATTTCGATATGCCCAATGAAGAAATTTCATTTCTAGATTCTTTAATATTTCCTGAGGATGTCTTCGATTTTATTCCGGATTCTATTCCTATCAACCTCAACGATACTGCTCTAATGGACAGTATTTGGGAATATCATTCCTATTCTATGGTTCAGAATCCAGTTGATTTATATTTGTTCACTCAGCATGATTCCATACCTCGATTAGCCGAAACAGCGGTAGAGCTTAATCAGAAAATTGATTTCTTTTTTAAATTCCCTATACAAGATAGTATTCACTTTAATTTATTTAATGACAGTACTGATGAAAGCTGGTATATTGAAGAATTCTCTAAGTATAGAGACACCTTAACACTTTGGCTCCCAGACTTAAAATACGATACGCTTTTCTTAAGTATGCAGGTAGACACATTGGCTATCGACACTATGGACTTTGTAGTAAGAACAGCTAAAAAGGAAGTAGATAAACCCAAACGCCGAAGAAAGAAAAAAGAAGACAAGAGTACAAAGAAAAAGGAAGATAAAAAGGTATTAAAGTTTAGCAATAATGTAAAGAAACCCTTTCCTTTTTACAAATCTGTGCTATTAGAATTTGAAACTCCATTGGCCTATGCTAATCTTAAAAACTTAGTAGCTTTAGAAGATACAATGGAAATAAATGTAGAAGCCTATTTCCTAGATAGTCTAAAAAGAAAACTAAGAATTGAATATCCTTGGAAAGAAGAAACTAATTATAAAATAAGTATTCCACAAGAAGCCTTGGTAGATATTTTCGGATTAGAAAACGACAGTATCAATTTAAGCATGACCACTTCAACAATTGATGATTATTCAAATATTAATGTCAGTATTCAAGTTGATTCAAACTGTGTATCTCCTGTGGTTATCACCTTGGTTAAAGGAGAAGCTGATAAAGAAATAGTGATTCAGAAACATGTAATCTATGGTGACTCTCTCTTGGTACTACCCTATGTTGTAGAAGGAGACTATTACTTGAAAGCCTTGGAAGACTTTAATGGAAACGGAAGATGGAATACAGGAAATTACGGACTAAACCTTTTATCAGAACCTGTTTATTACTTCCCACTTCCACTTTCTGCAAAATCCGGTTGGAATATAGAAGAAACTTGGAAGATCACCATTAAAGACCGAAAAAGGCCAGAGGTGATTAAGAAAGAGAAAAAAGAAAAGAAGTAATTACAACTGTTGTCCAAAATATGCTTAAAACAAGTTTAATCATTTTTGGGCAATCGTCTTTTTATTAAACAGGCAAAACATGGATCAACGTGTTTTTCTGGGGGATGGACAATCTAGTCATTTTTTTTCTCTTGTTAATTTAGGAAGCTATTATTAATAAATATATTACTCAAATGGTTCATTTAATCTGAAAAAGCATGATAATATATTTCTCTTCAACACTTTTTGGAAAAGTGTTACAAAACCTC
>NZ_JABKBZ010000270.1:0-569 GCF_013166635.1 Lentimicrobium sp. S6
AAATATTTAGGAAAATTAATGTGTGAAAATGAAACAAATTAATGTGTAAATTTAGCCTAGAAATTATAGCTGTTCACACTGGCACAATAACGTCGGTATGACTGGCACAATAACGCCGGTATATCCAACCCCTCTACTTTTAAGCTTTTTAATCGCCCTCTCTTTCTTTTTGGGTGATTTCCCCAGAATCGATTCAGGCATTACATAGGTATCATATCCTAGTTCTTTTCCTGATATTAATGATTGATAAATAAATTCTTCAGCTAATAGACTAATCACCACAATTTCTTTGGCATTTTTTTAATTAAGGAAATAGATAACTCCTCAGTTGTGAAGGCATTGGATTTTTCTCTAGTTATGATATTCTAATCTATTATCAAATTCGTGTTTATTAACCCGAGTTCGATTATAAAAACAGAGCTAATTGATCGTCTTTCTCCAAATCATATTTTATAGAAGGTTTTTTAGCAAAGAATGAATATGCGATAAGAGCGGCGATAATATTGGAGATAAAATTTTCAAAACTTCTGTGCCTAGAATGTTCAATTTGGCACATGTTTTTTAGTTCA
>NZ_JABKBZ010000271.1:0-568 GCF_013166635.1 Lentimicrobium sp. S6
TCGCAGCCATTGATATCGGTTACTGTTAAGGTTGCTGGATAATTACCCGTGTTAGTATAAAGGTGGTTTGGATTCTGAAGACTACTGGTATTCCCGTCTCCAAAGTTCCAGCTCCAGGTATCTATGACTCCACTTCCGGTGGAAGAAGACAGGTCGGTAAAGCGAGTGGTGTCTCCTTCGCAGCTGAGTCCTCCTTGCCATTCGAAATTGGCAGTAGGGAGATAATGTACTTTCACCGTTTTTACGATTTCATGGGAACAGCCTGCATCAGTTTCTACCACAAGTATCACATCGTAGGTGCCAGGAGCAGCGTAGGTATGATTTGGATTGGCATCGGAACTGGTGTTCCCATCTGCAAACTCCCAGAACCAGCTATTGATAGGCTGACCACTAGAAAAACTCATATCCACAAAGTGGGTCACTTCACCAAAGCAAACCGAATCGGCTCTAAAGTCGGCCACGGGAGCAGGTTCTACTACGATCAAAGTGGTATCGCTATCGCTACATCCATTGCCATCCTCTACTATGAGGATAATTTCATAGGTGCCTACAGATGTAAAATCATGAC
>NZ_JABKBZ010000272.1:0-567 GCF_013166635.1 Lentimicrobium sp. S6
AATATTCCGCCAATTTAGGCGCAGAGCTTTCCACCGACGGAACCTATTATTATGCCACCAGATTCCAATACCTAGAACAAGACATGGTTTATGGTGGATTCAATGGAGGTTTCTATGACGGAACAACTAACCTCAACGGAGAACTCACAGTAACAACTCCAGTTGTCGATGATGAAATCACTTGGGCTAACTTGCAACATCCAGAAAGTGGAGCCATTGCACCCAATGAAGAGTTCTTAGTTTATGGCAGACTCTATATAGAAAACGTCACCGAAGTGGCCGGAGAAGATACAGACATCCAAGCTTGGATAGGTTATAGCACAGACAATACAAATCCAAACACATGGACAAATTGGGTAGCCGCAAGTTATTTAGGCGAAGTTGCCGATAGTGATAATGATGAATACTCAGCGAATTTAGGCGCGGAACTATCAACAGATGGAACCTATTATTATGCCACCAGATTCCAATACCTAGAACAAGACATGGTTTATGGTGGATTCAATGGAGGTTTCTATGACGGAACAACAAACCTCAATGGAGAACTCACAGTAACCACACCAACAG
>NZ_JABKBZ010000273.1:0-566 GCF_013166635.1 Lentimicrobium sp. S6
GTAGGAAACCCCTACCCTTCTTCTATTGATTGGGATTTAGTGAGTGGCTACGGTGCAAAGTATACATGGAATGGAACAGCTTATGTAGCTTATCCTGCTACAGGAGGATTTGGTTTAGGCTCCAGATATGCTGCACCATGTCAAGGTTTCTTCGTATTACCTAGTAGTTCTGGAACATTTACTTTAACAAACTCTATGAGAACTCATGATGGAGCTGATGGTTTTGAGAAAGCTAAACAAACTATTGAAAATGGTATAATAGTTTATACACAATCTAATGGATATAAAGACAAACTAGTCATTGCCTTTAAAGAAGAAAGCTCAGATGATTTTGAATTAGATAAAGATGCTTTTAAAATTCTTAGTAATACAGAAAACTTATCTCAAATCTATTCACTATCAAATATTGATAAGTTATCTATTGATATTCGTCCAGAATCTGATATTATTCAGCTAGGATTTCAAAATACAGCAAATGGTAAATATTCTATAGGAGTTTTAGATACTGATGGCATTGCAAGTGCTGAATTAGAAGACACCAAACTCAACATTTTTCACGATTTAAG
>NZ_JABKBZ010000274.1:0-558 GCF_013166635.1 Lentimicrobium sp. S6
CACTGGTGGCTGTGAGGCTCACTGTGAACAATTCATTCAACTGCTCTTCAAAAGGAATATAAGTATGTAAAATGGTATCTAGAGGAGATCTAGCTCTGTTGCCATCTCCAAAGTTCCAATAACGATCAATAATACTTCCACTCTCTAGTGTAGAGCTGTCAGTGAATAAGATATCACCTATTCCACAGAAAGCATTGGTATCGGCCACAAAGTGTATTACTGGCATAGGATTCACCGCAATGCCACCAAAAGCCGTATCTCTACAACCCAGGTCGGTGAGCGCCATTAAACTGATCTCATAAACACCACTTTGCTCATATAAATGATTGATGGCATTATTCACCTCATTGCCAATGATAGTAGTATCTTGTCCATCTCCAAAGTTCCAAGTCCAAGATTGCAAAATGGAGTTATTGGCATTGGTATTACTCACTAGTAAGGCTTCTTCGCCATCACATACATTACTCACATCGAAGTCAGCATAAGGTGTTGGATAGACCACAATGGTTTTTCTAGCGGTATCAGAAAGCACGTCGCCATCCACATCAAAGCTCACCA
>NZ_JABKBZ010000275.1:0-558 GCF_013166635.1 Lentimicrobium sp. S6
CGCTGGTGGCTGTGAGGCTCACTGTAAACAATTCATTCAACTGCTCTTCATAAGGAATATAAGTATGTAAAATGGTATCTAGAGGAGATCTAGCTCTGTTGCCATCTCCAAAGTTCCAATAACGCTCCATGATACTTCCGCTCTCCAAAGTAGAACTATCGGTGAATAAGATATCGCCCGTTCCACAGAAAGCATTGGTATCAGATACAAAAGATATCACAGGCATAGGATTCACCGCAATCGTACCAAAGGCCGTATCTCTACAACCCAAGTCTGTAAGTGCCATAAGGCTGATATTATAAATACCACTTTGCTCATATAAATGATTGATGGCATTATTCACTTCATTCCCAATGATAGTAGTATCTTGTCCATCACCAAAGTTCCAAGTCCAAGATTGCAAAATGGAGTTATTGGCATTGGTATTGCTGACTAGTAAGGCTTCTTCGCCATCACATACATTACTCACATCGAAGTCAGCATAAGGTGTTGGATAGACCACAATGGTTTTTCTAGCGGTATCAGAAAGCACGTCGCCATCCACATCAAAGCTCACCA
>NZ_JABKBZ010000276.1:0-553 GCF_013166635.1 Lentimicrobium sp. S6
GTAACTACTCCAATAGTCGATGACGAAATCACCTGGGCCAATCTACAGCATCCAGAAAGTGGAGCCATAGCACCCAATGAAGAATTCATAGTTTACGGAAGATTGTATATAGAAAATATCACCGAAGTAGCAGGAGAAAATGCAGACATACAAGCATGGATAGGTTATAGCACTGACAATACAAATCCAAACACATGGACGAATTGGGTAGCCGCAAGTTATTTAGGCGAAGTTGCCGATAGTGATAATGATGAATATTCCGCCAATTTAGGCGCAGAACTTTCGACAGACGGAACCTATTATTATGCCACCAGGTTCCAGTATTTAGAACAAGACATGGTTTATGGAGGTTTTGATGGAGGATTCTATGATGGAACAACAAATGTAAATGGAGAAGTCACCGTAACTACTCCAGTACTTGATGATGAAATCACCTGGGCCAACCTCCAGCATCCAGAAAGTGGAGCCATAGCACCCAATGAAGAATTCATAGTTTACGGAAGACTTTATATTGAAAACATCACTGGTGAAACAGGAGAAAATACAGATATCC
>NZ_JABKBZ010000277.1:0-548 GCF_013166635.1 Lentimicrobium sp. S6
GGAGATCAAGTAATCTTCACTCTTGAAGTGAGCAATAATGGACCAAGTGCAGCAACAGGAGTAGCAGTTACAGAAAATCTACCAACAGGATATACTTATGTATCAGATAATGGAGCCGGAGCTTATGTTACAGCCACAGGAATTTGGACTATTGGTGATTTAGCCAATGGAGCAGACACGAGTTTAGAAATTACTTGTACAGTTAATGCTACTGGAGATTATACCAACACAGCAACACTCACTGGAACCGAAGATGATCCAGACCCAAGTAACGATGAGGATGATGCCTTAACAACCCCAAATCCAATTTCAGATTTAGTTATCGTTAAGTCGGTAGATGAGGCAACACCAAATGTTGGAGATCAAGTAATCTTCACTCTTGAAGTGAGCAATAATGGACCAAGTGCAGCAACAGGAGTAGCAGTTACAGAAAATCTACCAACAGGATATACTTATGTATCAGATAATGGATCTGGAGCTTATGCTACTGCCACAGGAATTTGGACCATAGGTAATTTAGCCGATGGAGCAGATACGAGTTTAGAAAT
>NZ_JABKBZ010000278.1:0-536 GCF_013166635.1 Lentimicrobium sp. S6
CTGTTAGTGTGGTTACTGTGAGTTCTCCATTGAGGTTTGTTGTTCCGTCATAGAAACCTCCATTGAATCCACCATAAACCATGTCTTGTTCTAGGTATTGGAATCTGGTGGCATAATAATAGGTTCCGTCGGTGGAAAGCTCTGCGCCTAAATTGGCGGAATATTCATCATTGTCACTATCGGCAACTTCGCCTAAATAACTTGCGGCTACCCAATTCGTCCAAGTGTTTGGATTTGTATTGTCAGTGCTATAGCCTATCCATGCTTGTATGTCTGCATTTTCGCCGGCTACTTCGGTGATGTTTTCTATATATAATCTTCCGTAAACAATGAATTCTTCATTGGGTGCTATGGCTCCGCTTTCTGGATGCTGCAGGTTGGCCCAGGTGATTTCATCATCGACCACAGAAGTAGTTACAGTGACTTCTCCATTTACATTTGTTGTTCCGTCATAGAATCCTCCATTGAATCCTCCATAAACCATGTCTTGTTCTAAATACTGGAATCTGGTGGCATAATAATAGGTTCCGTCGCTT
>NZ_JABKBZ010000028.1:0-62146 GCF_013166635.1 Lentimicrobium sp. S6
CTGATGGCGATGCTACATGGCAAGAACCTCAATTTAAGGATATAAATGGAAATCTATTTTTTAATGGAAGAATTGGAATCGGAACAGAAAATGCTGGCACTCATAAATTAGCAGTAAACGGCTCCATAAATGCCAAAGAAATTCTAGTAACCGAAACAGTACCAAGTTCTGATTATGTATTTGAGGAAGATTACCCATTGATGCCATTAACAGAGCTAGAAAACTACGTAAACACCAAAAAGCATTTGCCAGAAGTAATGAGCGCCAATGAGTTTGCCGAAAACGGATACAACCTTGGAGAAATGGATGATGTCTTATTAAGGAAGGTGGAGGAATTGACTCTTTATATTATCCAACAGCAAAAGGATATTGCTCAACAGCAGAAGGAGATAGATAGTTTAAAAGAAAAGCTTGAAAACCAATAAAAAGAAAAACGATATGAAAAATATAATATTTGTGCTTGCCGCACTTTTGATTGGACTTAGCTCTTGTAAAAAAGAAGAGGAAGTGGAACCACAAGTTAATAAGGATGATTTGCTTTGTAGGACATGGCAATTAGATAAAGAAATTAAAAATGGAGTAGAAAACGAAACTATGTTTGATACCGACTATAAGTTTAATAAAGATGGTACAGCCACTGCCATAGTGTATTTTGCTCAACCATATACTTTTAATATTGAATGGCGATGGATAGATAATAAGGAGAATATAGAGATTTATGTTATCAATTCGAAATCTCATATTCTAAAACAATTTGAAAACTTTTCCTTTCCATATTTCAAATTAGTGAAGTTAGGATGGGATAAGGTGGAGATAAAAAAGCTTACTGCTCAGGAACTAGTATTTGAACAATTAATTGGAGAAGACCTCTACAGGATGGAATTCTCAGAAAAATAAAACATAATGAATAAATTGTATTTTAAACTTTTGATGTATTCTTTGGCATTATTAATACTTTCAATGTATTCATGCGATAAAGAGGAGAACTTAATAGAATTAATCAAAGGAAGTTATAATATTAAGTATGCTAGTGTTGGTGGTGAGGATTTGACAGGATATTTAATTAATGACTCTGTGAGTTTAACAAATTTAGTTGTTGGTCAAGATGGAGGTAGTTACTTGTTTTACATGTATTTCCAATCTTATGATCGTCACTTTGTTTATTCATCGAGGTATTCATTTTTAAATGATGAAAAGTTATCAATAACAAACACAACTTCAGAAAGTGGTATGCCTATGATTATTTACGAAAACATTGCTTTTCTTCCTTTTTCTAAGCAAGAAAAAATTGTTTTTAACCTTGAAAAACTAACTGAAAATCAATTGGTTTTAAATACTTTTTATTCTGGCAAAACATATAGATATGAATTTGAAGAATAAACTTATTATATTTTTTACTCTAGTTTTTTCAATGCAATCTTTTACTCAAAATAATTTTAATACCTCTATGGCTTCTGAATTGCATGAGAAATATTGGTTCTATAGAGAGCGATTAAAATATTTTGTCTTACCTGGTGAAGGTCCTGGTAACAGTGTTGTATTTGGTTCAAGAAACCATTGGGAAAGTGAAAAAGTTAGTGTTGGAGACCAAACAATTAAATTAGGTTGGTATTTATCTGTACTTGCGACAGAATATAAGCTATTAGGGAATCAGTCTTTAGAAAGGGATCAGACTTTGACAGAATTGTATTATGCAATAAAAGCTTTTGAAAGATTGGACTTATGCGAAACATATGATCCATGGTTTAAAAATGTGGCTTATAAAGATGGTTTTTTTATGAGGTGTGATATTCAGTTGGTTAACGGAGAAGCAGAACCTGATTATAATCATTTAAACTTTGGTATGAATCAAGAAGACGATTTTAAAAGTAGGCCACCTGGTTTGCCTGCATATATTAGTGATGTTCATTTTGATGGAAATACTTCTCAACATAAGAAGGCTGAAGCAATGAGTCAAGATCAAGCTGCTGTAATGATTATGGGATTTGGTATGGTAATCAAGTGTATGCCTTGGGGCGATATTACTTTTAATAACACATTGACAGGTGAAGAGAACTTTCCATATAATTTTGTACAGAATGCCATAACAAATGTGAATAATATTGGTGACTATATTGGCAATGTTGATTTAAGCAATGGTCCTGCGTATTTTAGTTTTGATGATATGGATGAAGAAGAGGGGATATATTGGGAGATATTATTTAATAGAATTCTTCCAAACCCATTGCCAGCTGTTGATGTGGCGAGTTATTGGACTATTTTTGATCCTAATCAAGAATTAGTAAACAGAGGCCCATGGGTATATTTTTTTAGATGGGGTTTCAGTGAAGCGATTAGGAAGTTAACGGGTCATACTATTCCAACCTCATTTCTAAATGATTGCACGAATGGTGACGGTAGTGAGCTATGGTGGGGATTTTCAATGTTTGCTCCAGCTGGTAATCACTACAACAGAGTGAATGCTTCTACATTAGCAGCTATTGCAAATTCATGGGATCAAGCATTTACTAATACAGATGGAAGAATTAATGACCTGCTAAATAATGAAAATCATCAATATTTGTATTTATTAGCCTATATCCTGTTTCAGGGTCCAGATGATGATGCAAATACTGAATATATAAATGATGGAACTGGGTTGTCAGGAAGTTTTAATGGAGAAGAAAATTCGGAAGCTGTTATACATGAAATGTTAGAAACAGCTCCTTGGTGTGGGCCTTATCAATTTAAGCCTGAGGGAGGAGATGATTATATCCATTTTGATTTCTGTGATTGTGAAATATATAGAAGGGCTGGGAATGGATGGGCTTCTGGTAATAGGTTTAGAAGTTATGTATCAGAACAGTATGGTGAGGATTGGATTGAGCAAGGTAGGGGTAGCTCACCTGGTTTAGACTATATGCTTTTATATAATCTATTCCATTACTATCTCAATTGGTGGTATGGTTGGGATTATGGATATATTCCATATAGAAATATGTTAAACTCTGTTTCTTCACAAGATTATCCATATCAGGAAGATGGAGTCACATATGGAAATGTTAATAACCCGGCAAATCTCCGAGCCTTTCATTCATTTACGGATAATGGAGTTGTGAGTTCAAATGGTGATTTAAACCTGGTGGCAGGGGAGATGATTAAGTTAACTCCTGGTTTTCATGTTGTTCCGGGTGGGCGTTTCTCAGCTAAAATAGAAGAATTCGATTGTTGGGATAAGGCTCAAAATAGCAAATCAACCCAGTTTGCCGATAATAATTATATTCAATATGAATGGGAAGACCTACCGGATAACTCAAGTTTTACTTCATCAAATGAGGAGGCTAAAAATATTGACAAAAGCAGTATCGTTGATAGTGAAAATGTTTTTGTAGTTATCCCTAATCCAGCTAATAATCAATTGCATTTTGAGTTTAGTAATCGTTCAGGTTTATCCTATCAGATCACAATTAGAGATGCATATGGTAAAACAGCCCAAATAGAACCCAATTATCATTCAGGAACTACTATAGATATCTCTGCCCTAAGCAATGGACTATATATTGCAGAGGTAGTAATAGATAATCAAGTTTATCAGGAAAAGTTTGTAGTGTTATAATCAATAAATAATCATTTATAAAAACCGTTTCATTTGTTCGAAACGGTTTTTATTATATAGAAGCATTTGATAATAATGGCATAGCATTTCGAGAAAAATTTATTGTAAAGCACTAAAAACTAAAATATGAAAAAAGCGTTTTTTTATCTCTCATTAATTCTATTGGTTTTAATAATCAGTTCTTGTAATGACTGTAAGGAACCTGATTGTCCTAAATTAACAGCTGAAGAGTCATCTTGGTTTCCATATAATGAATATGACTCCTTGCTTTTTAAACATACTGCATCTGATTCAATAATACTTGTCCGATTAAGTAATTACGGTAATAGTTCAAACCTTTATACTCCAACAAATGGAGATGAATGCAATAAGTACTGTCGAGCGAGCATGGGCATATATTCGCGTTATTATATTGACCAAATAGAAATATTTAGTGGTGATTTTGTTATTAGTAGAGTAAAAGAAGGTTTCTATGTTGTTATTTCTCCTTCAACTAGTATTGATGTAAGTCGTCCTGAAGCGAATAGTTACTTCGATTTGAGGTATGCCATAAAATTAGACAGCATAAACATTAATGGTAACTTGCTTGAAGATGTCTATCATTATACCTGCAAACCACAGCAAGAGGAGTTGGCAGAGACTTATGTAAAAAAAGGCATGGGCTTGGTAAAAATAGTTTTAAGAGATGGACAGGAATTTGAGTTAGTGGAGCATATAAAAGCGGATTAAATAATTAATAGTCAGGGCGCGAATGAATTATATTTTGTGAAATATTCGCAACCTGACTTCATTTTATCAAAAACAAAATGAAAAAATCAATTTTAACATTATTCATTTTTGCAGTGCTTTTTTCGGCCTGTAAAAAAGACGAGGAAGAAGAGCCAACACCTCCTACAAAAGAAGAATTACTATGCCAAACATGGAATATTGACACCTATTACTTAAATGGCCATGGCTATGCCTATCTCACCTGGCAATATGTATGGAAATTTAAAACCGATGGTAGCATAGAGTGGCGTAAAATAGAAAATGGTGAGCTTTACAAAACCACCACTTGGGCTTGGGCAGAAAACCAAACAGCATTGGATATCACGGTACCCGATTGGAATGACAAAACAGCCCGCACCACAATTAAAAAGCTAACAGAAACCGAAATGATACTAGAACCCGGGGAAACTGATATTGTTTTGGAAATGACTTTTTCCAGGTAGATTATCTCGTTTGGAAAGTTCTGCTGAGGGTAGCCTTAGTATGTTTTCTGAGTGGATATAATACTCAAAACAATTTGTTACTATCGTGGTTAGTAAAAATATAACACACAAAAAGTTTACATAAGACGAAACATTGTGTATCTTTGTAGTCTATTTTTCTTTCAAGACAATATGGTAAAACGATTTGAAACAAAATTACTAGAGGAAGCTTTTGAATTTATTAAATCGCAAAATCTTAAAACCAGAAACAAGATATTACAGAATATAAGAAGAGCAGAACAACAATCTGATCCAAAATTCTTTAAGAAACTTACTGACGAGATTTGGGAGTTTAGAACCTTGTATTCTGGGGTTCAATATCGGCTTCTAGCATTTTGGGATAAAGATGATAAAACGGAAACGCTAGTTTTTGCAACTCATGGAATTGTAAAGAAAAAGAGCAAAGTCGAAAAAAAGGAAATTGATAAGGCAAATAAAATTAGAAGCGAATATTTTAAAAATACGGAGAGATGAAAAGTTACACTTTAGACCAGGCAGAAGACCTTTTAATTGGGAAAAAGGGGACTGTAGAACGAGATGAATATGAATTTGAGTTAAAGCTTGAATTGATTGGGGATATGATTAAAATTGCCAGAAAGAAAAGGAATCTAACTCAAGAGCAATTAGGAGAATTAGTAGGAGTAAAAAAAGCACAAATCTCCAGGCTTGAAAATAGTACAGGAAATGTAACTCTTGAAACAGTAATGAGAGTTTTTAATGCTTTAGGAGCAAAACTGAATTTGAACCTTCAGATATAGAGATTCACCTTTATTAGTAAACTAGCTCGCTCGGAAAGTTCTGCTGAGCCTAGCCTCAGTATGTTTTCCGAGTGTGTAAGTTTCTCAAAACTATTTTGTTATCTTTGTTTAGCTCAGCTAGAAATCCGATAACTATCGGATGCTGAATGGCCTATTGTATTGGATATAATAATGGAAATACTTGAATTAAAAACATATGCTTAAGATACAGAAATACAGTATTGTAGGGCGCATGGAAAGCGTTTCTGCGCTAGCGGGTACTGGAGCCCGGCGACTCTGATCATCAGCTTGAAATGACTTTTTCGAGGTAAATGAAAACCAAATAACAAGATAAAAGCCGTTTCAAATGAATTGAAACGGCTTTTATTATATTTTAATCTGCGATTAATTACACTTCAAAACTTCTTTAACTTGAAATTCGGCAGCTTTAACATTTGGGCCACCAGTAACTTTTTTATAAGAAGTACATGCATTGGCAGCATCGCCTTTTCCTTCGTAAGCTTTACCAAGCTCAAAATTAACGCTGTTTCCATCTACACCTTCTGTAGCTAGAGCTTGAGTGGCAGCTTTAATGGCATCGTCAAATTTACTTTGCTTGTTATAGGCTAAAGCTAACATATAATAAGTGTTTGCAGAGCCTGTACCATAAGTGTTGGCTTTGTTTAAATAATCAATAGCTTGCTGTGTATGCTCAATTTGTAATTCTTTAGCAGCATTGGCTTCTAACATGTTTTGAGCTGCTGACTTGGCTTTATTTACTGTTTTTTCAGCTTTAGGATTTCCAGCTCCATTTTTAACTGCATTATCGAAACTTTCAACTGCAGCATCAATATCGTCTTTTTCTTTATAAGCAAGTCCCATACCGTAATAAGCATTTACACAATCGGCTTTAGATCCTAAAGCTTTTTCGAAAATCACTAAAGACTCGTCGTACTTTTTGTCACCAACTAGGGATAAACCTTGACTGGCATATACCTTAGGGATAAAGTTTTTAGCTTTTCCAGCTGTTTTTGTATCTTTAGATACTGCAGCAGCTTCAATGGCTTTATTGAACTCAGCAACAGAAGCGTCAAATTTCTTTTTCTTATAAAGAATTTGGGCATTATAATAATATGCTTTTGTTAGCTGTTTTTCTACATTAGCTTGCAGATCAGCAGCGTCAGCACCAATCATATTACATTCGTCTAAACTTGATTCGTAAAATCCAACAGCACCAGCAAAATTCTTAGCTTTAATGGCTTCGTTACCATTATTAAAAGCTTCTCCTGCAGCGTTCATATCTTGAGCATAATTAAAGCTCACCAATCCAACAAATAATAAAATCAGTACTTTTTTTAGGTTTTTCATAGTTTTCTCTTCTATTTTATTTCAATTTCATTTTAATGAGTGGCAAATATAAAAAAATACAGGAAAAATCGGGTCCACTTAACATTTTTTGGTATTCAATGAAAAAGTCATGCCAAAAGTAAAATCACTTTAGTAGTCTAAATATCAGTATGAAATACGCTGGTTATTTTTGGTGCTAATAGTGGAGATGGTTAATGTTTTCTGTTGTTGTTTTATAGTAAATGGATTCTCTTTAAAAACAAAATATTATCTTTATCAAAAATTAAAACTATGCATGGAAAAAGATTTTTAATAGCAACAGCCATAGGTGCGTTGGCAGGTGCGTTTTGCGCTTATGGAACAAAAATGTCTTCAGATGCTGGAGAATTAGGCTTTGTAGCTACTACTGGCATTATCGGCTCTGTATTTTATAACAGATTGCTCATTGGTATGTTTATTGGTTTTATGGGGAACTGTAGACCACATCCTGTAATTAGAGGTGCTATTGCTGGTATCATTGTTAGTATGGGATTAGGTATCACTCCTTTGTTAGATGGTAAGCCCATGGGTGCTGTTATTCTAGTGGGTGCAGGAATGGTGATTGGAATTATTATAGATGTAGTTGCCACATGGCTGAGCAAGGAAAAAGCTGTAAAATAATTATTTTTAAAGCTTCCAACTTCGAGCTTCGCGCTTCAAGCTTCAAGCTTCCCAACAGATTTAAAAAAAAGCTTCCTCATATTGGAGGCTTTTTCCATATCTATTATCCATGCTTTTCGCTCAATGCTTAGACAATTAATTGGTGAAACACCTTGTTTTAGTTCTAGTTTCTCATATTGCTCAATGGCCAATTCTATGATACTCGTAAATACGGCCAATACTTGTTTAAACTTTTTGAAATACCTAGGAGAGGAGCTTACTTTAAAAGCCAAGCCTAAAATTTGTTCTTCTTTCTCCTCTAAAACAAATCGGAGATCAATTATTTTTTGCGATTGATTCACATAGGTTCTAATTCCTTCTTTTTGATCATCATATAGGTCAAACACATCATCCATCAATTGTCCAAAGCTACCCAATTGATAACCTAGTGATGAGAAATCCTTTGCACTAGACTCCTGCAAAAACAGGGTGTACATAAGACCAGAAAAACCACCTTTCCTATCGCTAATATCCAAAAGCTGTTCTTGGTTTAAGGATTGGTCTTTTTGATTTTTGCTTTCTAATTGAGCCAAGAATAAATCGTCAGCCGCTTGTAAGAAAGCCTTTTGATTTATGTCAGACTTTAAAATATTATTTAAGAAATGGACAGATAGTTTTTCAGAAGGAGATAAAGCACTGTTTTTATCTGGATGATGAAGTAGTGTTCTGATGTGGTCTAAATCGGTTTTGTTTTCAAAGAAATCATCAAAAATGGGAGCGCAGGAACTTAGATTGGCAAAAAGCCTTCTTTCTTCTTTGCTCATCTTTCTCCCCAAAATACTCGTGAGCAATTCACCAAAAAAATGATTGGCATGCATATATTGCTTGGTTCTATTGTAATAACTGGAATGATAGAAATAGTTCTTTTTCAACTCCTCAGGAAAATCTAGATCCTTTGAATATTCTATCTTTAAATACAAATACAACTTCAAGTATATAATTGAAGCATTGCTATAAAGACTAATGGCTTTGGTATAGGAGCTTATTTTTGTCAAAGGAATAATTTTGGTGATAAAGATAGATATTATTCCCATTAGATAATTCTTCCTGAAAAGCGGATTGGGAATTACCTAGAAAAATTTTCCTTAATTCTTTCCTTTTTATTATATTTGTTTCGCCTTATTAAAATATGCTATGGATATTATTCTACAAGTAATTTACGTCATTATCAGTTGTTTAGTCATTTGGCGTGCAAGTGACGGTTTTGAAGCAGCTGCTAGTTATTTAGGTCGTCATTTGTCGGAGGGGGTAAAAGGAGCCACTATTAATGCCATTGCTAGCTCTATGCCCGAATTGCTCACCACTTTTTTCTTTTTGTTTTATCTGGGAGATGAAAATGGTTTTAGTGGAGGAATAGGAACTACTGCCGGGAGTGCTATATTCAATGGTATGATTATACCTGCTGCTGTTATCTTTGTGGTTATCTTCTCAGGTGTTGCTAAAAACATTGTGGTGATGCGTAAAGTTTTATTGAGAGATGGAATAGCATTGATTTTAGCAGAGATTATTTTAATAACCATGATTAGTGGTGATACTTTGCATTGGGGGCACGGTTTGATATTGATGGTAGTATATGTGATATATGCAGCCTATACTTTAGGCACCATGAAGAAAAAGGACAGAGATGCTGTTGAAGAATATCATTTGGAGGTAGATAGAATGCCTGCTATTCGAAGCTTTTTTACTTTTAATCTAAAGTCTCTAGTGTTAAGTGATAGGAAAATTAATAAATCCAATGCTTGGTTTTTATTAGTTTTGTCTACTACTATTATTGCTGCAGCTTGTTTGTTATTGGTTTTTTCCATTGAACAAATGGGTCATACTATGGGAATTCCCATTATGTTTCTGGCTATTGTTTTGGCTTCTGCTGCTTCTAGTGTTCCCGATACCATTTTATCCATGCGTGATGCTAAAAAAGGGAATTACGACGATGCTGTAAGTAATGCTTTGGGAAGTAATATTTTCGATATTAGCTTTGCACTGGGTTTACCATTGTTCCTTTATACTGTTATTTATAGTCCTATTCATATGTCCCATGAAATTATCTTGCAAAGTGGTGAACTGAGGATGTTTTTGTTGATTCTAACGGTGATAGCTTTTGTTATCTATCTCTCTGGGAAAAAACTTGGTATTGGGAAAGCTATAGCTTTAATAAGTATTTATGTGGTATTCCTACTTTATATTGTTGGACGTAGCGAAGGAGTGGAAATCACCAATCAAATTGCAGATTTCTTGTTAAAAATAGTAGACCTCATTTCCATTAAATGGTTTTAAGTTTCGGTGGTTCATTACCAGATTGAAATCTTTCCTATCTTAGCTTTTTATTAGAAACAAAAATATAGCTATGAAGAAAACTGCTACACTTTTATTATTATCATTATTTGCATCTATTGGATTATTTGCACAAACCTATGGTGAACTCACCGTCACGGCTACTACCAGTAATGCCGGAGGAAATTACAACCCACGAAATGTTGTGGCCATTTGGGTAGAAAATGACAATGGGGAGTTTGTAAAAACCCTGATGGCTTATGCTCAAAACAGAAAGACTCACCTCAATACTTGGCAAGCCTCCACAGGTGCTGCCGGAAGTGAATATAATACCACAGATGCCATTACTGGCGCTACTCGAAATAGTCATGCCACTCGTAGTTGTACTTGGAATGGCCTAGACTTTAATGGTGATTTAATGCCTGATGGAACTTATCATGTTTGGATGGAATTGACTGATAAAAACAATACTGGAAATTATTCGTCTTTTACTTTTACCAAAGGAATTGACCCAGATACACAAACCCCAGCAGATGTTCCAAGTTTTGCAGGTATCAGTATCCATTGGCAACCAAGTGGTACAGGTATTGCTGTAACTGATAAAGAAAATCTTTATAGCATCACTAATAATCCTGGGAATGGTATTTATACTATCAAAGGAGCTCAATTTGATGAAATATTAATCACAACTATGGCAGGAAAATTAGTCTACCAAGGTCAAAATGCCAATATCGATTTAAGCAAAGAGAATAAAGGGATGTATTTATTGACCATCAAGAATGATCGTCAAAAAACGGTAAAGAAATTAATTAAGAATTAATCATCCACAAACTAAACCTTTCGAGGTAATCCCAAAAAGATTGTAATAAATGAGCTGGCACATCTGTCAGCTCATTTAATGCTATCTGATAGCATTGTAGCCAAACTATTCTGGCATTCATATCAATAGTAAAAGGCAAATGTCTTTTGCGCATCATGGGCTCACCACGACTTTCCTTATAATATTCCGGACCTCCCATTAATTGAATAAAGAAGTCGGCAGAATGCTTTTTGGCAGCTGCTATTGCTCTTTCATGGGTTGGGAATATTTCTTTAATAGAACTCTCCACTAAGAGGTCGTAATGTCGGCTCACTAATGCTCTAAACTTCTCTTCGCCAAGATATTTCAAAAACTCAGGATTTGGTAAAGTCACTCGTGGTGGATTGCCATCGAAATCGGTATTAATATTGAAGTGTGTTGTGTTCATGCTACAAAATTACTGTATACTGGTTCAAAGCTTGGATATTATGAAATATTTATGAGTTCTATTCTTATGACAAAGGTTTCAATAAGTGTATTTTTGCTTTACAAATAAAAAAAATAATATCCCATGTCAGATCAGCATAAGCACAGCAATAAACTCGTTAACGAAACCAGTCCATATTTACTTCAACATGCCCATAATCCAGTAAACTGGTATCCCTGGGGAGAGGAAGCTTTGGCCTTGGCTAAGGCAGAAAACAAACTTATTTTGGTGAGTATTGGGTATTCTGCTTGCCATTGGTGTCATGTAATGGAAAGAGAAAGCTTCGAAAATGTAGAGATAGCACAGTTGATGAATGAAAATTTTGTGTGTATCAAGGTGGATAGGGAGGAACGACCCGATGTGGACCAAGTTTATATGAATGCGGTACATTTGATGAAAGGACAAGGGGGCTGGCCTCTCAATTGTTTTGCCATGCCCGATGGAAGACCTGTTTTTGGTGGAACTTATTTCCCTCCAAGCCAATGGCGTCAAACTCTTAAGTCGTTGCATAATTCTTATAAAGAGAATCCACAGAAGTTCGAAGACTATGCCAATCATTTATTGAACGGAATTGCCCAATCGGAAGTGATTCATGTGAAAAGTGATCATGACTTATTTGAGGAGGCTGATTTACATGAAATATACAAAAATACTGCTGCTACCTTTGACCATAAAGAAGGAGGTTTTGGTGGAGCTCCAAAATTCCCATTACCCATAGGACTCGAATTTGTATTAGCTTATGGTCAATACTACAAAAATACAGAGGCATTAGATTTTCTTCATCTTACTCTTGACAAAATGGCCATGGGTGGAATTTACGATCAAATTGGAGGAGGATTTGCTCGATACTCAGTAGATAATATATGGCTGGCACCTCATTTCGAGAAAATGCTTTATGATAATGGGCAATTGATAAGTTTATATGCTAGAGCTTTTAAATTAGCACCCAAAGCACTTTACGAAAAAACCATTCGCCAGAGTTTGCAATATATTTCTAGAGAAATGAGCCAAGAAGAGGGTGGATTCTATTCTGCTTTAGATGCCGATAGCGAAGGAGTGGAAGGTAAATTCTATGTATGGACTAAATTAGAAATAGACCAAGTTCTTGGAAATAGTGCTGAAGTCTTCTGTGCAGCCTACGATATTAGTGAACAAGGTAACTGGGAAGGTCATAATATTCCCATGAGAATTGAGACTTATGAAAAACTAGCTCATCAATTTAATTTGGAGGAGTCTGAATTACAAGAAATTCTAACTAGGTCGATTGAGAAATTATTAGAAGTTCGAGCAGAACGAGTGAGGCCGGGATTAGACGATAAAATCCTCACTTCATGGAATGCTATTATGTTACAAGGTTTGATAGATGCCTATGTATCCTTATATGAAACAAGTTATTTGATTATGGCTGAGAGGAATGCTAATTTTATTTGGGATAAACTGAGTGACAAGAAAGGTAAATTATACAGGACCTATAAAAATGGAGTGGCAAAAATTGATGCTTTTCTCGATGATTATTCTTTGCTCATCAAGGCTTATGTGAGTTTATACCAAGTGACTTTCAAAAAAGAATACCTAGATAGAAGCCAGTTATTGCTCAATAATTGTTATCATGAATTTCTTCATGCTGATTCTCAAATGTTCTTTTATACAGAGGAGGATAATAATTTAGTGGCGCGAAAAATGGAAACGACAGATAATGTGATTCCTGCTGCCAATAGCATCATGGCTCAAAACCTCATGGATTTAGGTTTGATATTATCCGATCAAAGATATATCAGTCATGCACAGGTGATGCTTCAGAATGTGCAGTCGAGCTTGAAAAAAGGACAAGTTTATTATGCCAATTGGGATTTATTACTCATGCGTTTTCTTAGTCCAGCCAAAGAAGTGGTGATGATGGGAGAGAAGAGTCAGGAATGGATTATTGAAATCCAAAAATCCTATAGTTTTAATACTGTGTTTGCAGGTAGTAAAAAGGATGCTTATTTGCCTCTTATGGAAGGAAGATATCAAAAAGGCACATCTTTGATTTATGTTTGTGAGAATAAGTCTTGTAAATTACCAGTTTCTAGTGTTGAAGAAGCACTAGCATTAATGTAAAACTTCATTTGTTTAAGAATATTAGAATTATGGCTGATTATGATAAATACTACGTGACTGAGAATTTGTTTGGTGAACCCTATGTTGAATTAATAAAGTTTTTTAAAGATTATCCAGTCAAAGGTAAGTTGATTGATATAGGTTGTGGTCAAGGTAGAGATGCCATTGCATTAGCAAAACTAGGATACGAGGTTACAGGTCTTGATCAATCAAAGCTTGGAATTGATCAAATGAACAAAATATCTGAAAGAGAAAAATTGAAATTAGTAGGCATAGTAGATGATATCTACCAATTTGATCAGTTCCAAGATTTCAATATTATTCTGTTTGATTCCATGTTTCATTTTGAAAAAAGAGATAGAAAGCGTGAAACAGATCTGATTATTAAAGCGGCTTTAAAAATTGAAAAAGGAGGGGTCTTATATATTTGTATTCAGGATACATGTTCTAAAGTTAAGATTCTAAAAGAGACTATTCAGAATTCAAATATAGATTTTGAAATATTAAAGGATTCATCATTAATCTATAAATATGAAGATAAGGCATCGGGGCATAAATCAGAGACAAAATACCTGATGTATATTATTAGAAAAGTCTAATGAATCTCATTAAGCTTGGTGTTTTTTCAGTAAAAAGGAATGAGCCTATTTTTTCAAGCCTTCCGCATAGAAAGTCAAAGGAAGTAAACTACCAATACCTTCTAAAACCTGAATACGAGTATGGGGACTTCCGAGAATGATTCTCAATTTTGTACGATAAAGATTTTCGTATTCTGCCATGACTTGTCTACAGGATCCACAAGGACTCCCAGGGTCTTCTAAATGCACCACATCAGATTTTACGCCTACGGCAATCGCTTTCATTGGTACTCCAGGATAGTGCGCCGAAGCATAATACATGGCTACTCTCTCTGCACACAGACCACTTGGATAGGCCGCATTTTCTTGATTATTTCCACTAACAATTTCACCATTTTCTAATAGAACAGCAGCTCCAACATTAAACCTACTATAGGGAGCGTATGCGGTATCACAGGCTTCCCATGCTTTTTTAAGTAATTCTTGATCTTGCTGGTTTAGTTCTGAGATATTTTCGAACTCTTCGATTTTTATATGTAGATCTATTGTTTTCATCTGTTGGTTTTTCATTCCTGAGCTTTGATAAGCCCTAGGAAAATTGAATTTACAAAGTAACGAAAGAATTTTTTAATTCTTCAAGTTTTTTTAAGGCCTATCTTTTGATGAGTTTGATAGTGTTAATGCGGTTTCCATTCACTAGTCTCATGATGTATAAACCATCAGAGTTTTCATGTAAATCAACTTCTGAGATTCCAACTTCTAATACTTCTTCTTTTATGATATGGCCTTTTAAATCAATGATTTGCATATGGGTTCGTTCTGAGAGTTCTATTTTGAAGTATCTAGAGCTTGGGTTTGGATAAGCGAAAATTGAAGAGGTCTCTGTATTCTCAATGCCATCAATAAATTCGAAAACTGCTTTAATATTGCGATTTGACCAAGCAGAGAAGTTATAATTATCATTTTCACTCACCAACTCACCATCCTCTTTCCAACCTACAAATGTGTAGTTGGTATTTGGCGTGGCACTAAGGGTGATGGAGCTACCATAATCATACGAACCAGCTCCTAATATAATTCCACCATATGCAGGAACTGCTAATGCTTCTATGTTGAATTGTTGAACCTTGAAATGTGCCTTTAAGTTTCTGTCTGAGGTAACAGTGAAACTGAATTCTGGGTCTATAGATACCACATCACCATCCTCTGTCCATTTTAAAAAGTAATAAGTAGAAGAAGAGTTGGCAATAACAGTGGCTGTTTCTCCGTAAATAAAATTTCCGTCTCCTTCAACTTCACCACCATCATCGGTATTAGCTGAGGTAGAAATATGATATTCTGCAATGATGAAATTGGCTTGTAAAATCATGCTGTTGTTCACTGAAAATGTGTATGTAGCTTGATCACTAATTACAATGCCATTATAGGTCCAGTTAAAGAATTCCCAGCCCGTATGGGGTGAGGCCAAGACAGTAGTTTCATCGCCAATATTAGCAAACCCACCACCGCTAGCAATACCTGCAATTGATGAACTCACAGTTGTTGAGATTTCAAAATCGTAAACACCAAAATGAGCTTCTAGATTTCTGTTTTGTTCCACAGGAAAAACAAGGTGAGGATTACTTGATATCGATGTGCCGTTTTCTTGCCAACTGATAAAATAGTATCCTGGATTTGGAATGGCATACATGTGACAAGATTGTTCCGGAGTAAAGTTTCCATCTCCTTCAATTATGGCTGAACCATCTGGAATAGCATCGGCGGTAATGGTATAATAATCTTCAGAGAAATTGGCTACAAGATTTCTGTTCTTTGTAATTTCAAATTCATAAATGGCATTTGATGAAACAACTAAGCCATTTTCTGACCAATTTACAAATTCGTAATCGTTTATTCCTGAGGCTGTCATGCTTACAATATCACCATAGTTATATTCTCCAGCACCAATTATATTTCCTCCTCCAGTAATGTTAGCCTCAGCAGTTACGGTAAACGAATTGCTCTGGAAATAAGCTATTAATTCGGTATTTTGACCGACATAAAAAGTATAATTGGTATTGGTGGATACCTGCACTCCATTTACTCTCCATTCCATGAAAATATATTCTGGATGTGCAATTGCTGATACCGATACTGACTCTCCATATTGATAGATTCCTCCACCTTCTACATTTCCTCCGATACTAGGATTGGAAATAAGGTTAACTGTAAAGTCCTTTAAAGCATAATTAGCTTGTAGTATTAAGTCTTCTTCAACAACAAAGCTATAGGTTTCGTCAGAAGTAATTTCGGAGCCATTTTTTGTCCAATTTATAAACTGATATCCTTCGTTTGCTTCAGTATGAATGGTGCAGGCTTCTCCTAGTAAATAACTTCCGTTCCCTTGGGTGTTCCCAGCTGTGCTGGGTGAAGAAAATGTTTCAATTTGAAAGTATTGATAAGGAGTGATATGAACTAGAAAGGCCACATTCCAAATTCCTTCATCACCTTCTAATTTCAAATTAAAGATAACATCTTTTTCTGGGCAGTCCTGAGCAATTTCAAAGTTGAAATCATTAGATGACCAAGCTTGTGATCCTTCAGAGATGTTGCCAAATTCTTCAAAATCATCGGTTATGGTAATGTGAGGATCGTTGGTAAAAAGTTGCCCAGAAACAGAGTGAACTGGACCATTTCCAATGTTACTAATATTAATAGGTAGTTCTATGGTTTCTCCAGGTTGGGCAACACCATTGTTGTCACCTGAACTTCCGCCTTCATTATCGTCATTTATTTCAAAGGAATCAAATGTTAATTGTGGAATGCCTGCACCAGCTATAGGTAAAAAGAATGTGCTGGTCCAGCTTCCTTCATCAGCAGAAATACTTAATGTAAACATGACTGTTTTGTCTTCACAATCATTGGCAATTTCAAAATTATAAGCATAGTTGGATAATCCATATTCACCTACATTTAAATTGGGATAAGATTCGTTGGCATCTGTAATATTAATATCGGAATCTTCGCAATTTAATACTGCAGAGATGTTATGAGCACTGGCATCGCCCATATTCTCAATTTCTATTTGTAATTCAATATTTTCTCCAGCAGAAGGAATACCATCACCATTACCATTGGAGCTACCATTGTCATCATCATCAATAATATGGTCGTTAAATCCTATTGTAGGAAAGCCTTCTGTTGTATGAATGTGTACTATAAAGGTATCGGACCAATTACCTTCGTCAGATAGAATGTTTAAGTGAAATATGACATCCTTTTCAGGAGTTCCATAACCCACAGTAAAGTCAAAATCTAAATTGGACCAATCCACTTCACCTACTGAAACAGTGCCGAAACTTTCTGTATCATCGGTAATGCTGATATCAGAATCGGAACAAGAAATAATTGCGGTTACGTTGTGAGCTATGGCAGTACCAGTATTGATTAGGGCTAATGGAATTTCTATGTTTTCACCAGGTTCGGCTTTATGGTCGCCATCTCCAGAGCTGGAGCCTTCATCGTCATCATCAATATTGAAACTTGAAAATTCTAGTTCAGGATTACCAGCTATGCTCACATGAATAGTGAAATTGGAAACCCAAACCCCTTCGTTGGAGCTGATGCTTAAGGTAAAAAGGACATCTTTATCTGGGCAATTTGGTTGTACATAAAAGTCAAATTCATTATTGGACCAATCGGAATCACCAGCATCAATGCTGCCAAAATTTTCGTTGGCATCCGTAATATCGATATGAGGATCGTTTGTGCTTAAAACTGCACTTACATTATGGGCATTTGCTTCCCCATTGTTTTGGATGAGAATAGGGAGTTCTATATGTTCTCCTGGTTCCACAAATCCATTAATATTCCCATTGTTATTTGAGTTGTCATCGTCAATTGTTAGTTCTTCGAAAGCCAATTGGGGCATTCCTTGTTCAGAAATGTGTAGCACAAAACTATCAAACCATATTCCCTGATTGGATTCAATGGTCATATTAAAAACCACATCTTTATCAGGACAGTTGGAATTCACTTCGATATCAAAGTCATTATTGCACCAAGCAACTGCTCCAGCAGCAATATCTGCATAGTATTCAAAATGATCAGTAATTACAATATGAGGGTCTGATGTAGAGATTGAAACAGAAATATCTGTGGCGTTTAGGACTCCTGCATTATGAATTTGTATGGGAATTTCAATGGCCTCACCAGCTTCTGCAACTCCATCTCCATCACCGTCACTAGAACCAGAACTGTCATCGTCAATATTATGATTGGCATATTCTAAAATTGGGGAACCTGGATGAATAATGGAAATAGTAAAACTTGAGTTCCAGCTACCTTCTTCAGAAGTAATTTGTAGAGTGAATTCTACATCTTTATCGGGACAATTAGGTGAGATATTAAAATTGTATTCGTAATTAGACCAAGATTCGTCATTTGTAATTATATCTCCAAATGATTCAGAAAGATCAGTGATTTCAATATCAGGATCGGTACAGGTAAGAATTGCCGATACATTATTGGCTGTTGCTTCGCCTGTGTTTTTTATACTTATTGGTAATTCAATAGATTCTCCAGATTCTGCAATTCCATCTCCATCTCCGTCGCTACTGCCGTTGTCATCGTCATCAATTTGGTGATTGAAATAAGAAAGCTGAGCCTGACCAGCTTCGCTCACATGAATGATAAAAGTACTCACCCAATAGCCTTCATCTGATGTAATGCTTAATATAAATTCAATATCTTTTTCTGGGCAAGAGGCAGATACCTCAAAATCGTAATCATTATTACTCCAATCAATTTCATCAACAGAAATGGTTCCAAAGGATTCTTGATTGTCTGTAATATCTATCATGGGATCGGAGCAGGAAAGAATGGCACTCACATTATGTGCTGTTAAGGTTCCGGTATTAACAATTGCTAAGGGGAACTCAACTGTTTCTCCTGCTTCAACTAAACCATCTCCATCACCTTCGCTTGCACCACTCGTATCATCATCAACCAGGTGAGAAGAATAGACAAGCTCTGCTGAGTTGACTCCTCTATTTCCTTGTGCCATAGTTTGGTAAGGAATAGATGCAAGCCAAATGCAAGCCAAAAAAATGACGCTTAAATTTGAAGACTTTAGTCTCATGAATACAACATTTACAACACAATTTGAAATTCAAAGTCTACCTTAAATTGAATTCCGACTAAAGTTTTCAGCTTTAGCTAGTTCGTTATACTCAGGATATAAGGAAAAGTTACAGTTTTATTGGATGTTTATTTTCTGGCTAGCAGTTCTTTTGCCATCAAATAAGCGAAGGAAATATATGCCTTTTTGTAATTGAGAAACGTTAATCTCGATCTCTTGACTGTTTAGAGTGTTTTTTCGTTGATTTAAGATCATTCTCCCTGAAAGGTCGAGTATCTGATAGTTAATTTCTGAATCAAAATCGGAAATTTCAACTTTTATAAATTCATCAGCAGGGTTAGGATAAATAAATAAAGAGCTTAGTGCATTTTCTGGCTTAAAAATACCATTGGCTTGTTGTGTGGTACTTGGGTATATTGTGCTGTCTGCAACTAATATAGTATCAATGATATCTGTAGCGTGAATAATAGGCCAGATGTCTTGAATAATAATGTTAGTATGAAGTATTTCAATACTGTTAATGGTGTCGTCAGCCATAATCGTATCAATATAGGTTATACTATCAAGACTCATTAAAATAACTGTTGGAAAAGATTGTATTTCGAAAGCATTTGTGATGTCATTTCCATTACCTCCTATTCCAGGAACAACGCCATGTTGAATAGATAAGGAGTCGATATACTTTTTACAGGCTGCAGAGTCATTTCCCATATTTATGGAAATAAAATGAATGTCATGCTCATTATTTCCAAAATACTGATAAGCTGAATCTACCATTGGAGAAATTTCCTGACAAAATTGGCTTTCTGTAAAGAAGAACTCTAAGGCCACATATTTATTGGGATATTCATTCCAAAATTCTACCAGATTAAAAGTATCCTTCTCCATGGTAATGGCAGTGAAATCTGGGGAATATTGAGCATTTGATTGTCCAATAGACATCATATAAAGCGTGGCAAAAAATGCTAATAGTAAACTTTTCTTCATATCATTATTTTTTCAGGCGGTAAAGATAATAGTTTGCACCAAACCAGCCTATTTAAAATGATGGGGAAATCTTAAAAAAGCTTATGGTAAAGAATGCACTGTGAATATTGAGGTAATCCTCTTGTGAAACTCAAGAAAAGATTTAAATATTTTAAGCTTTATTTATTGAAAATGGTTTTAATCTGGTCCAGAAACGCGAGATCGTTTTCAATAGCTGTTCCAATAACAACCAAGTCGGCACCAGCATCGATTTTCTCTTGAATGGCTTCAGCACTTCTTATGCCGCCACCCACCATTAATGGTAAATCAGTGATGGCTCTCACTTTGCAAATCATTTCTTTTGAAACGCTATTTTTTGCTCCACTACCAGCATCTAGATAAATCATTTTCATACCTATCATTTCTCCTGCCTTAGCAGTAAGTGCAGCAATATCTGGTTTATTGGCGGGAACAGGTAAGGTGTTAGAAATATATTGAGCTGTGGTCATGCTTCCACCATCCACTAATATATAACCCGTGGAAATAGGTTCAATATTTGCGTGAAGAATATATGGAACAGATTCTACCTGTTTTCCTATTAATAGTTCGGCATTTCTACCAGAAATAAGAGAAAGAAAGAGTAAGGCATCAGCTTTGGGATTAATTTGCATTACACCACCTGGGAAAATAATCAATGGAATATTGCAGACTTCTTTAAAGGCTAGAAGGCACTCGTCCAGCAAATCTTTACTTAATAAGCTCCCACCAATTAAAAAATAATCGATAGGGTAAGAAGACAACTTGCTAGCTAAAGGAAGGAAATCTGACACTTTATGTTTGTCAGGATCCACCAATACAGCTAATTGCTTTTTTCCTTGCTCTGATTTTTCTTTAATGCGGGAATAAATATCCATTATTCAATTTTGGCCTTCAAAATTATTAATTATGGCGGATTTATCATAAATAATATGGTTATTTCTCAAAAAAGACTTCAATCTTTGATGTTTCGACCTTTAAATGCTTGTTTTTTTATGAATCTGCTTCTTTCTGTAACATATGCCACCGCTATTCAAATTTAGATGGAGATATTTCCCTATTTTTGCAACACAATACCTAAATATACGTAACAAATAAAAAAATATACAATAAATGGCTAATTCATTAATGGATCCTATTGGGAAACTAATGGGCTTAAGATATAAATCCCACCCATGGCATGGTGTGGATGTTGGTACAGGTGCTCCAGAAGTAATGACTTGTTATATCGAAATGGTTCCTACCGATACGGTAAAGTATGAGGTAGATAAGGAATCAGGATATTTGAAGCTAGATCGACCTGCAAAATATTCTAATACAGTACCTGCTCTTTATGGTTTTATTCCTCAAACCTATTCTGCCGAGAATGTGGCGGAGTATTGTAAGAAAATGACGGATAGAAAAGGAATTGTTGGGGATGGTGACCCAATTGATGTTTGTGTTTTAACAGAGAAAGAAATCACTCACGGTGATATTCTCGTTAGAGCACGACCTATAGGTGGTTTTAGAATGATAGATGGTGACGAAGCTGATGACAAGATTATAGCAGTTTTGGATGGTGATGTGGTTTATGGAAATATGAAAGATATTCATGATGCACCTGCTTTAATTATTGAAAGACTAAAGCACTATTTCCTAACTTATAAAGATATGCCAGGGCAAAATGAACTGAATGTAGAGATAACTCATACATATGGTGCCGAAGAAGCTCAAGAAGTGATTAAAAGGTCGCTAAAAGATTATCAAAATAAATTTGAAACTCTTCAGACTATTTTATCAGGATATTAAAATTTGAATATTATTTCTTGATGAATGTTCTGGAATATCTTTCTCCAGATTTGTATTCTACAGAAATAAGATAAACCCCATTTTGAAAGTCATTCACATGGATAGTTATATCTGATGTGGATGATTTTCCATTTATAGTGAGTACCTCTTTTCCAGTGATAGCGTATATCCTAATGTTTTCAATGATTTGATTGGATTGAGATTGTATTTGAATATTATCGGTACTTGGGTTTGGAAATACATTAAAGGCCGTTTGGTTTGTAAGCTCATTTGTGGAACTAGAAATTAAACCATGTGATTCTAATAACTCAATGAGTTCTTTGGCTGAGGAGGGCTCCGGAATAGCTTGTTCTATAATACTATGATCTGGAGCTATCAGTATTAAACTTGGATAATATGGAATTTGATAAGCCTCATATGCATCACCACCACCACCATCTAATCCTGAAACCAAAGGGTAATGAGTGGCATAATCCTCCTCAAAGCCCATCACCATATCAGTAGGGAAGAACTGGTCGATGGCCATGACATATAACCCATGTTCGTTTTGGCCGAAATAATGATACACTGAATCTATCATAGGAGCCATAGTTTGACAAGGTCCACAAGTCACACTAAAGAAATCAATAAGTACATATTGTTGATCTTCATCCAATATAGTAAAGAGTTGTTGGATTCCGGCATGAATATCTTTGGTTTTAAAATCTACAGCTTCGGTTAAAGGCGTTTGCGCTTGTAGGCCTAGGCTGAGTATTAAACTAAATAGGATAATATAGATTGATTTTTTCATGATTCAGAATGATATAGTATTGTGTCTTGCAAAAATAGGCAAATTCCTTGCTTGCATTTGTTAAAAGATTTTAAAGGGTAGGCCTTCTGTTTCTTTTATGAACTTTCGCATCTTGTTGGAGTATAGGGGGTAAATTTTTTTTTCTGTCCGCGACAATTTGCGTTTAAACCTTGACCGTAGTGTCAAGGCTTCCTTTTTTTTATGCAATTGCCATTTGTGGTCATCCATATCTGTCTTGGTTTACCTTGCCATTCCTGCATGGGTGGCAAATTAATAATTCTCCTATTTGTAAATCCAATTTCATCCCCATCCTCAAAATTCTTATTTTTGCGCAAATAGCTGATTTCTCATGAGAAGATTTTTTGTTTCCCTATTAATGTTTATGGTGATTTTGTCTTATAGTCAGGTGACTATGGAGAATGTACTAGTAGAGATAGGTACGGCCACATGGAGTTCTGCTTGTGCAAATGAGGCTCAGATTATTGAGCAAATGAAAGCTGATGGCTATCAGATTAGTGTCATCAACTATCACTTAAACGACCCCTTCTCTAATATATATGCCAATCAGAGAGCTGGTTTTTATCAGATTCAGAATATTCCATATCCTATAATAGGTGGTCAAGCCATAGCAGCCGGAGCATACGAAGATTACGTTAGTGCCTTCCATCAATCAAATAATACACCATCTTCATTTACAATAACCGCAACAGGTGAGTTTTTTGAGGATACTCTGGTTTTAGAATTAGGTATATTTAAAGTAGCAGCTATTGAAAGTGACACCATTAGTTTGATTTTGGCACTTACCGAATCCGAAATAAACTATGAGTGGCAAGGCAGTTATATTTTGAATCATGTGGAAAGAATCATGTCGCCCAATGCTCAAGGTATATCTTTGGATTTTTCAGAATCAAATTACCTTGAAATAGAAGCACAATTTTTATTAGAGGGGGAGTGGAATCCTGAAAATATGGAATTGGTAAGTTTTATTCAAAATGACACCACCAAGCAAATTTTGCAATGCCATTCTGAAAATGTTACCGCATTTGCTCCTTTACCTGTTCATGCTTTTTTTCAGGTAGAAGATACTATGATTTGTCGTAAAGATATCATCACATTCGAGAACTACAGTACGGGTGATGTTGTGAATACCCATTGGTATTTTGAAGATGGAAATCCTGAGGAGTCGAATGATATTAATCCTGCGGTTAAATATGAAGAATCGGGTGTTTATCAAGTAAAATTGGTGGTGAGTAATTCGGTAAGTTCCGATACTTTGCTCCTTGAGGATTATATTCACGTTCAGGAATTACCAGAACTTTCATTTGCTTTATTACCTGAGTTTTGTCACAATCATGTGGCTTATCCTCTAATCGAAGGACAACCTGAGGAGGGCCAATATTTTGGACTTTTTGTTGATACCGGTTATTTTCATCCTGAAGCAGCTGGAATAGGAAATCATTTTGTCTATTTCACCTATCAAGATCCAGTAACCCTATGTTCTGATACTTTGGGGCAAGAAGCTTTTGTTGATTTATGTGAATCAGTTGAAGATTTTGAACAAGAAGATTTTCAGATGTTCATTACTAATGATGATCAACAAGTCAGGGTGTCTTTCCCTTTTTGCAAAAATGTGATAGTGAGCGGTTTTAGTGTTTTTGATTTGAAAGGAGCAATGATTTATCAATTGGCTAAGGAACCTAAAAATGAGGAAATCATTCAATTTCCCATCCCTTCATACAACCCCTGTTTGATTTTTCGTGTCCATACAGCCAAAGGAATTCAAGTATTTAAATATAGTTTAAAGTAAAGCTGATAAATTTAATAATTAACAGCTTCATACTTAAATTATTAGTATACTTGCGCTATCTTTTGAAATATTTTTACAAACTCAAATAAAATTCAATCATGAAGAAATTTTTACTAATTGCTATGGCTGTAATGATGGGCTTTGCCTCATTTGCAGACGGTAGCTTTTCTGTGAATTATTCACAGAGCTCTGATAGTGAAAGACAATTGTCGTTTACACTAGGCGAGTACAGTATTGAAAACACAGTAATTAATGGTCAAAACTATTCTAAAATTATTTTTGACCATAGTGTAGTTACTCGAGAAAAAGGATGGGCTGAACTACCATTTTTAAATAGTTCTGTTCAAATCTCGAATCAAAAGAACGTAAGTATTGATGTCGCTAATAGTGAATATGTAGATATCACATTAGATTATCCTTTGGTACCTTCAAGAGGAACCATCTACAGAAATCAAGATCCTAACACTATTCCTTATGAGATAGATCCAGCTTCTGTAAATGATTCTTGGTATCCAAAATCAATTGCAAGTGCAGATGAACCTTTCATTTTGAGAGATGTTCGTGGTACTAATGTTAAGGTATATCCTTTTCAATATAATGCCGCAAATAATACACTAAGAGTTTATACTGAAATCACAGTAAATGTTAATGATAACAATAGCCGTGCTATCAATCCTAAAACTCGTACTTCAGTTATGGTTCTTCAAGAAATGGATGCCATGTATAATAGTATGTTTGTAAACTATGCAGACTATACTCGTGAAGCACTTCCTATCGGAAACTTTGGTGATATCTTGGTCATTACTACTGAAAGAGATGAGGATGCTTTACAGCCATTTATCGATTGGAAAATGGAAAAAGGATTCAATGTTTATAAAGAAGTTGTTGCTACTGGAACAAATGTAAAGTCATTGATTCAAGAGTCTTACGATAATAATCCTGATATCATGTATGTTCAACTTTCAGGTGATTGGGCTGATATCAAAAGTGATTTAGGTGGTGGTGCCAATGCACCTATGGATCCTATGATGGGTTGTGTGGAAGGAACTGATTGGTATCCTGAAATTGCAATAGGTCGTTTCTCTGGTTCTTCTCCTGCTCATATTACTATTCAAGTTGATAAAGCTATTAACTATGAGAAAAATCCTGAAGTAGGTGGTGAATGGTATACTCATGCTTTATCATTAGGAAGTAATGATGGTAGTGGTGGTGATGATGGTGAAAAAGACTGGGCTCATACAAATGTTATCTATGATAATAAATTAGAGCCTTTTTCATATACTACACATACCACAGCTTACGATCCAGGAGCCAATTCTGGTATGGTAGCTAATGCTGTAAACGATGGTATTAGTATTGCTAACTATTGTGGTCATGGTTCTGAAAATTCTTGGGTAACTTCTGGTTTTAGTAATTCTCATATTGCTTCCTTAACTAATGAAAACAGGTTACCTATTCTTTTCTCAGTAGCTTGTGTTAATGGTGCTTTCCATTCTGGTGAGTGTTTTGCTGAAGCTTGGTTGAAAAAAGAAAATGGTGGTGCTGTAATGGCATTAATGGCTACCATTAACCAGCCATGGAACCCTCCAATGAGAGGACAAGATTATTTCAACGATATTTTAACTGGTGGATATGATTATGCTACAAATCCTGGTAATGGTACAAGTACCGAAGAAGGAAGAACTTTCTTGGGAAGTATTGTTGTTAATGGATTGAACTTGATGTATGCTGAGGCATCTCAAGGAGAGGATCTTGAAACTGTTCAAACATGGACTACTTTTGGTGACTGTGCATTACAGCCTAGAACTATGGCTCCTGCTGAGTTGAGTTTAAGTAGCGAAACTATTATTAGTGGTATTGCTTTTTCAACAACAGTAACTAGTGATGGAACTCCAATGCCAGGTGCAATGGTTGCTATCTCTCAAGCTGCTGATGGTCTTTATTATAGTGCTATTGCTGATGAAAATGGTGAGGTAACTATTGAGCATGAATTACTTCCTGGTGATGCCAAACTAGTAGTTACTGCTATGAATACCCAAACTATTTATGAAACTGTTCAGATTATTTCTCCTGAAGGACCTTATATGGTTATCGAAGGTTTTGAAGTAAATACTGATGATGGTTTAGTCATGTATGATTCTGAAATTTCTATGGATGTTGCATTTAAAAACTTAGGTGCTGATCCTGCAACTGCAGTTACAGTTACCATTACTTCTGAAAATGATGATTATTGTACTTTATTATCAGCTGCTACCATTACTCTAGGTGATGTTGATGCTGATGAGATGATCACTATGGAAGATGCATTCAGCTTTGCTATCGCTGATAATGCTCCTGACCAATATATGGAAACCTTAACTTTCGAAATCAATGGTACTGCTAAAGATATGTGGGAAGATAATGTAAGTTTCAAAATTAATGCTCCTGCTTTAAATATTGTATTTGCTGAGATTGACGATGCAGCTGGTGACGGAAACGGTCGTTTAGATGCTGGTGAAACTGCTATCCTTAAATTCAATGCTAATAACAATGGCCATGCAGGTTCTCCTGAAGCCAATATGACCATTGCTACTTCTAGTCCTTATATCACTATCAATACAAGTGCTGCTACTTTAGGTGCTTTAGATGCTGCTGGAACTGCCATGGCTGAATTCGAAATTACTGTTGCTGATGACGCTCCTCTTGGAGAATTAGCTAATTTCTCAACTGATTTAAGTGCAGGAAATTATTCAACTAGTAATTCTATCATGCTTCCTCTAGGTTTGGTAATTGAAGATTGGGAAACTGGTGATTTCACTCAGTATGAATGGACTTTCTCTGGAAATGCGGATTGGACTATTATTGAAGGTTCTGATGTTTACGAAGGAACATATTCTGCAAAATCAGGAACTATTTCCCATAACCAAAGTTCAAGTTTAGAAATTGAAGTTTCTGCTGCGAGTGAAAGTTTGGTAAGTTTCTATAGTAAGGTAAGCTCTGAAGGAAATTATGACTTCTTAAAGTTCTTCATTGATAATACTGAGATGGATTCTTGGTCTGGTACAGAAGCATGGGGAATGCATGAGTATACTTGTCCTGCTGGAGAACATACCTTAAAATGGTCTTATTCTAAAGATGGTTCTGCATCAAGTGGTAGTGACTGTGCCTGGGTTGACTATATCGTTCTTCCTGGTGCTAGCTCTTCTTCTCCTTTATTCGCCGATTTTGCTGCTGACCAGCAAGATGTTTGTGATGGTGAGATGGTAGAGTTCTCTTCTAATTCTGTTGGAGCTGTAACTACTTATAGCTGGACTTTCGAAGGTGGAGAGCCTGCAACATCAACTGATGAAAACCCAACTGTAGTTTATGCTACTGCTGGAGTATATAATGTAAGCTTAACTATTGGTGATGGTACTAATGAAAATACTATGACAAAAGAAGCCTATATCACCACACATAACTGTACTGGTTTAGGTGATGTACAAGCTTTCAATATGGAAGTATATCCAAATCCTAATAATGGTCAGTTTACTATTAAATTGAACCAATCAGCGAAAGTTGAAATTATCAGCGCTGTTGGACATACCGTTTATTCAAACCAATTGATTGGTAAAGAAATGATTGATTTATCAAGTCAAGCGGAAGGGGTTTACTTTGTAAAAGTAGAAACTGAAACAGAAAGTAAAGTAGAAAAAGTGGTTGTTAGAAAATAATAACTGTTTATGATATTTTTAAAACCTCGGCTTTTGGTCGAGGTTTTTTTTGTGCTTTTTTTGAGGAGCTTATCTTGGGTGTTTAGTTTCATTCCCAAATAGCTGCAATGGATTTGTAATCCGTTGCCAACTTCTTTTATCTATCATATTGTAGAAAGCTTAAATTAAGAAAGCGGAAAACATTTCCGCTTGAGCTGGAAGATTAAATAATGAGCTGGAAATATTTACCTAAAACAAAAAAGCGACAGAAAACCTGTCGCTCAAAATAATATCAATAGAAATATCTTATTTCTCCGTTAGAAAATGTCAAACTCTTCGTTACTTTCGTTTTAAAACAGTCATTTACGAAAGTAAATTCCTTGGCTTTTAAAACTTCAAAAGCCTCTATTTTGCCTTTTTCTAATCAGAGATTTTCGCTTTCTTATCCATGTAAGTCCAAAGTGTGAATCATATAGATAGAATGCATTAGTGTTTTTTGAATTTCTTCTAAATACTCTTTTACAGCTCTTGGGCTACCAGGTAAACAATAAACTAAGCTTTGGTCGATAACACCTGCAACAGAGCGACTGGTTAAGGCAGAAGGATGAATCTCGCCATATTTCATGCGAATTAAATCCATGATACCAGGAATCTCTTTATCAAGCATAGGTAGCACGACATCTGGAGTTAGATCCTTTGGTCCAATTCCAGTACCGCCAGTGGTGACAATGATGTCGCATTTATCTTCAACCATTTTTTGAAGGGTAGCGGTAAGTATTTCAGCATTATCAGGTATCAGTTGATAATCGAATTCTATAGGACGTTTTTTCTCTTCAAAGAAAGAAGTCATTAGTTTTTGGATTTCTACGCCACTTACATCTTTATAAAGTCCTTGAGAAGCACGATCGCTTAGAGTAATCACACCAACTCTGATTACTTTTTGTTTATATTTAAAAGTATCTCCGGCTTTTAAATCGCCATATTTCAGAACTCTTACAAAAATACCTTCCTTAGGCATCACGCAATTACCTACTTCTTGAAAAATCTGGCAATTACTACCATGGCATTTTTTACCAATTTGAGTGACTTCCAACTCTACATTCTCGCCTACAAAGCGATCCAATGGTAAGGTTTCGTAAAGTACTAGTCCTTCTGTAGTGATGTTTTCAGCAAATTCACCGTATTCTATTGTTCTTCCAGCTTCCTTGGAAAATTTATCGAAGCTTTCGGTTCCTAATAAGCTCACCATACGATTCCATTTTCCAGAATGGGCGTCGTTTTTAACTCCAACATCGCAAAGCTGTATTTGATCAACGGCTTTTTTTACGGTTCCTTTTTTCTCAGAAACATTTACAGATATGACTTTGAATTTTTGCATCTTAGTTTTCTTTGGTTTTTTCGATTAATTGTACAGCGTCTAATACCATGTTTTTGTCTACGGCTTTACACATGTCATAGATGGTAAGTAATGCCACCGAAGCAGCTGTTAAAGCTTCCATTTCTACGCCAGTTTGTCCTTGGCATTGTACCATGGTAAATACTTCTACTCCATGTTCTCGTAAATGGCATTTTACTTCTATTTTTGAGAGCAATAGATTGTGACAAAGTGGGATGAGATAAGGAGTTTGTTTCGCCGCTTGTATACCGGCCAATTCGGCTACTGTTATCACATCGCCCTTTTTCATTTCATTTTGGCTTATGAGTTCTACTGTGGCCTCCTCTAGTTTTATAAACCCTCTAGCTTTGGCTCTACGTTTTTGTATAGGTTTATTCCCAACATCTACCATGCTGGCTTTTCCTTCATCGTTGATATGACTTAAAGCTTCCATTATCCTCCAATATTATAAAATGAACCTACTTTATTACTGTGGCCACTTTTTGGTTTTAAACCAACAGCCATGTTATAAGCATTTTCTATACCTAATTCTTTAACATTATATCCACTAGAACTAAATAAGCAAGGCATAATATCGCCTTTAGCTGTTAATCTTAGTCTATTGCAGATACTGCATTTTCCTCCTTCACCACCTTCTACAACGGAGAATTCTCCTTTCTCAAGAGACATTTCTTGAATGAAACGTAATTGTAATCCTTCTTTGTTACAGAAAGATTTCAAATCTTCTTTGTCAACGGTGGTGGTAGTTGGAGTAACTACACAGTTTATTTTCACAGGCTCCAAACCTGCTTCTTTTGCAGCTTGAATTCCTGCTAATACTTCTTCTAGTTGACCCACTCTAGATAGCTTTTTAAATTTCTCAGCATCTAAACTATCCAAACTAATATTAACCCTATGAAGTCCGGCTTTTTTTAATTCTTGTGCAAATTCTGGAAGTAAGATTCCATTGGTGGTCATAGCGATATCTTCAATACCATCAATAGCTGCTATTTCTTTCACCAGACTCACAATACCTTTTCTTACTAAGGGTTCACCACCTGTAAGTCTAATCTTTTTAATGCCTAAACTGGCTCCAACTCTGGCCACTTCAGCAATCTCTTCTAGACTGAGTATTTTTTGATGTGGAATCCAATCGATACCCTCCTCCGGCATACAATAAGTACATCGAAGATTACAACGGTCGGTCACCGAAATCCTTAGGTAGGTGATAGGTCGTTTATAGGAATCTAACATCGACTTTATCTCCTTTTTTTAGTTGTTTTTTTCCAATAGGGAAGCATGCTAAAGCCTCCGCATTCTCGTAAGCATTAATATGAGCCGAACCATGATATTCCAAAGGATGCACTTCCATGTTTTCATCTACAACAACAGGTAAGAACAAATCTCTTTCACATACTTTCCTATCCATATCATTAGAGATAGGAAGTTGGAAGATTCTTGTGGCTTGACTTTTCCCCATTAATTTATTGATTAAGGGCTTGGTCAATAATTCAAATTGAATGGAGGAGGATACCGGATTACCAGATAGTCCAAATAAGAACTTATCGCCAAGCTTACCATAAAGCATAGGTTTGCCGGGCTGGATAGCTAGTTTTTCGAGTAGTATTTCTGCTTTAAGCTCTCGTAGAACCTCTTCAGAATAATCGAAGTCACCAAAGGAGGCCCCACCAGTAAAAACGATGATATCATGATCTGGAATTAATGATTTTATCTTCTCCAATATGGCTTCAGGACTATCCTCAACTACGCCTATATTATTTGTTTCTGCTCCTAATCTGTGGCAAAGTGCTTGTATTTGATAGGAGTTGCTATTTCTTATTTGAGGAGGAGTGATGGATTCTGATGGGTCCACTAATTCTGTTCCAGTGGCTAATATTCCAACCTTAACAGTTTTGTGAACAGGAACTTTTACCGCTCCCACATTGGCCATAATGCCAATATGTGCTGGATTAATGATGATACCTTTTTGAAGAACTACATCACCTTTCTTTTTATCTTCACCTTGGTATAAGATATTGCTTTTGCTCTTTTCTTTAAGGAATTTTATCTTTCCATTTTCTAAGGTTTCAGTTTGTTCAATCATGATTACAGTGTCTGCACCTTTTGGAACCATAGCTCCAGTCATAATGCGACTACATTGACCGCTTTGAACGACTTTCTGAGGAGCAATACCAGCAGGAATATGCTCAATCATCTCCAGCTCTTTAAACAAATCTTCCTGTTTCATGGCAAAACCATCCATGGCAGATTTAGAAAAAGAAGGGACATCGGTATCTGTTTTGATATCAATTGCCAAACATCTATTTAGCGATTCGTGAATATTCACTTCTTCGGTTTCCACTGACTGCGCGTCTTGCAGAACAATTTCCAAAGCTTTACCTAATGGAGTCATCTTTTTTAACATACAAAGTATTTTATTAAGAGCATTATGTTGCTAAAAATATTCATCATCAAACTATAAAATATACGGAAAGGACAATATCAGAAAATGACATTGTTTTACTCCTTTCCAAAGTCAACCTGATAAAATCGTCAGGTATCGGGAGGCTGATGGTTTCCCAGGCAACCCATTGGTTTTCATCTCATATATCCAATGGATACTTAGAAAATCAACTCGGAGTTTAATGAGACACAAAAGTAAAAATAAAATCAATGGAATGGCAATTTATTAACATATCGCTTTTTGTTAACCATAGCACATGCAATTAATTGAAAAGAATAATTTATTTCGTTAATAAATTGGGTTTGAAAGTGAGCATAATACTAGCCCAATAGGGCGAAGTGCTCATACCTCTTGGTACGCCCTTTACATACTCTGTAGTTTCGGTTGCAAAATAATAGCCGAAAAAGGCTTGAATATTAAAGGTCTTATCATATTTATAGGTGTAACTAAGATCAAGTTCAGCACCTAGATCCTTATTTAGGTATGAATAATCTCCTCCAACCATATATGTATAAGAAGCTGTTTCGAGCCAAAATTTATGGAAAGCTGCATATAAGAAATGTTGTTTATTAATAGACCATTTAATATTGGCGTTAAGGTCAATGAGTCCTCCATTCTTAGTGTTTCCAGGAATGACATAATAATTCATCTTACCATTATACTTAGAGCGTGCTCCATACATATTATCAAAAGCGGCATTGTTTTCTCCATCTCCGCTAATGTATTCGAAACCCGCTCCAAGTTCAATTGCATTGATTTTGTGTTTTCCCGAGATGGTTAACATATAGGAGCTTTTATTTTGATTCGAGCTTTTATTACCATATTGATAAAACACATTTGCTAAAACCTTGGTATTTTCTGTATGATAATCGAAATGCACAGCTGTAGTAGCCAAGGTATATAAAGTAGAAGTAGTATTTGGAGCTAAATAGTTAGCAATATATTCTGATAGGCTAATAGAGAATTTCTTGGAAGCATGGAATTTCATCCATAAGAAATTGAAATACTTGATTCGATATCCTAATGGTTCTTCAAATGGGCTATTGGGGTTGAAGCTTGTTTTGTCAAAGCTAAGCCAAGTGTTATTTATTGAAGAACCCAGGTGGAGCTGAAAATCATCTTTATCTAAGTGTAAAAGAAAAGCATCATAAGCCAATCCATATTGGTTCCAATTTCTCCATGATAATAATCTTCCATCGTCATAATTCCATATTTGTCGACCTGTTTTTAAGCCCCAATTCTTAGTAAATCTCCAATCGAACCAGGCTTCTGAAATTCCAAATCCTTTAGTGCTGGTTTGTATTCCAGTTTTAGTGGCTATATCGTTCTCTCCCCAGACTCTTACATCTTGTATGCTAAAATAGGAGACGAATTTTTCGTTTTTATAATTTAAATTCAATCGGCTTCGTTGGGAGACAAATAATACGGCTTCAGAATTCTCTGTGGGAAGAGTCATGAGTCCATGATTCAATTCAGCTCTAGTTCTGAGTTCTGCATTGATGGTGAATTGAGCAAAAAGGGGAGTGCTGATTAACAATACGAACAGCACTAAGAAATTTAAATATCTATTCATGATTTAGGTTTTGGTTGCCGCAAATATAAAAAAAAGAGGAGCCGTTGGGACTCCTCTTAAATATTCATCAAAAAAATTTAATGAATGAAGCAGATCTTTATTTCGTTATAGGGTTCGATGCAGTCTCTTTCCATTCGTTCATAGCACCATCATATACTTTTACATTAGGAAAACCTAAAATTGTTTTGGCAACTAAGTAAGGAAGTCCAGCTCTAACAGAAGTAGTACAGTAGAAAACAATAGTTTTGTCAGCAGTGATACCAGCAGACTTCATTAGAGATTCTAGAGTAGCTTTATCTTTTAATACACCTTGGTCAGTAACTAAAGTTTCCCAATTTAAATTAATAGCGCCAGTGATATGACCAGGACTAGGATTTTTAGTAGAAGTGCCAGCAAATTCTTCACCATCTCTAACATCAACAATAGTTACCTTGGCATCTTTAGCGTGAGCTTGTACCCAAGCCATATCCACAATAATATCAGTGTTTACATTAGCAGTAAAAGTTGTAGCTTTAGCTTTTGCGGGGGCTTTAGTTAAAGGTACTCTAGCTGTTCTCCAGGCATTCATGTCTTTCTCAAGAAGATTTACATTTTCAGCACCTAAATACTTTAGTATCCAATATACTCGTCCAGCATATTTGTCTTTTGCACCATCATAAATAATGATAGTATTGGTATTTGAAATTCCTAAGTCACCAAAAATTTGAGCAAGCTCCTCAGGTGATTTAAGCATGCCTTCAGGTTTACCATCTTTGTATAGGCTTTTGTGGTCTACATGAATAGCATCTTTAATGTGAGAAACACCATAGTTCTTGCCCGTTTGTGCAGAAACTACAACCGTGTTTTTGTCTTTTATGGCTTTGCTGAAATCTTTAGCCGTGATGATATCACCTTGAGCAAATGAAAAGCTAGCTGCAAATAAAAAGGCTATAACTAGCGTGAATGTTTTGATTGTATTTTTCATAATATAGTTTTTTTAATATTTTTAATTTACTAATGAGCTATTGATTAACAGCCACCAACTTCACCACCACCTTCGTGAACTTGGTCAAGGTTTTTCTCTTGTTCAAGAGGGTAAGTTAATTCCCATTTCTTGAATCCACCATCTAGTACCTTAACATTTTTGAAACCTAATTTTTTCACTGCGTCTACGCTCATAATACTTCTATGGCCTTTTTTGCAAATGAGTATAATGGTTTCTTCTTTTAATGGAGGATATAAAAATTGATCTTCCCAAAACTGATCTTTTGCAATTTTAAATTCAATTAAACCACGAGGGATGTTAACAGATCCTGGGATAAAACCTGGATTGAATTCATTGGCTTCTCTTACATCAATGAGCAGAACCATTCCGGTATCTAGCCAAGTGTGAAGTTCTTCAACAGTAAGCAAATCCACTGAAGGAGTGAGCTCTACTATCATTTCATCCACATTTTGATATACTTTAGTGTTATCACTGCAGGAAACCATCAAAACGATGCTTAATAATCCTAGCAGTTGAAATAAATATGACTTTTTCATTATCTTGATTTTTTCTTATTATCTATTTCTTTATTTGTCCCACTGCATGGCAGCAGCATTTTTAGCATCTACATCTAGTATGAAGCCTTCTACACCATTGATTTTTCCATCTTTGATACAAGGTGTCATGGTAATAGTGTGATAACCAACGCTTCCGTCTTGGCATTTTCTCATCACCAAGCCATGTTCTATGGTCTCGCCCTTCATTACTTTTGCAAAAGAATCCTCTAATTCTTTTAAGGCTTCTTTTGAACGGGAAAGGCTATAGTGTTTTCCAATAACATCAGATGGGCTTAGGTATTTATATAACTTCACCCAAGCTTTATTTACATCTTCAAAGTTCCCTTTAGCATTTATTTTAAAATAACCAGCTCCACTATTGGCAATCACATCGCGGAATTGATGTTCTTTATTGATCCCCATTTTCTTTTCTGTGGCTTCAAGTGCATCATCTAAGAATTTACTACTGTCTTCTTTAGACATGAGTTGTTCTTTCGTCTTTTGAAGGTTGTGTTCCATAGAGCTAATGATAAGTTCTTTGGCTTCTTTCTCATCCATCTCTTCCCAACCTGTAAGCATGGCTTTCATACTACTCATTGGCTTATGACCAGTAGTAGTTAAATAGATGTGTGCTATAACAAAGATGATAAGGAAAAAGGCACCCATGGTATGAATGGCAGCAACTGTATCTAGAGATGCCAACTCAAAAGCCATATTGGGATAATTCAAATACATATAGGCAAATCCTGACAATACCATTACTGGGATTACCAAAATTTTCAGGCCTAAATAAATCATTCTCTGTAAAGGGTTGAATTTATTATAAACTAACTTGTTTGTGGGGTGTTCGGCTCCTTTAAAAATACCTGTGATATAGTATTGTGCTTGTTCTTTAAGCATTTTTGTAGTTGGAATATATTGTCTCCATTCACCAGTGGTGAAGTGCCAGAATATGGCAAAAACAATAAGTACTAAGAAGGCCCATGCTGCATTATCGTGAAATAGAACAGCTTCTCTATATCCAAATAATTCATAATAGCCATGGATTTCAAAGCCTGTAATAGCAAGGAATAAAATTAGCAAGGCTTGAGTCCAGTGCCAGAACCTCTCAAATATTTTATATATATATACTTTCATAATTTTTCTTTTTTCAAGTGAAGAACCGACCTACTTCTCTTTGTGATTAGCATTACTACCTAAAACAACTCGGATTCCGCCATGAATAACCACACCTGCTAGTGTTAATAATAATAGAAGGATTCCCATATTATCAATTAGAGCAAATCGGTCTCTTCCAGGTAAATAGAAGTCGCGAAGATTTGCCAAGCGTCCTTTTTTACTACTAGTGTGACAATCGATACATTGTAAAGAATGACTAGCGGGAGAAACTTGATGGTTTAAAGGCCAATACATTTCGGTTTCAGCGAAATCATACTCTCCACTATATGGAAGGCCTAAATAGCCCATGCCCGCTATAATGGATTCGTTCCAATCGAAATCTACCCAATAAGCACTGTCACCTTTTACTGGCGACCATAATTTAGGTTGAACTAAGGTCATGTTTACCTTATCGTAGGGCTGTTTACCTCTGTGCACTTTAACAGGCCAAATCTTTGAACTTCCAGTGGATTCAATATTGGCATTTTTATCGGTATAAGAACCAGCTAATGAATTCATTTGGATAGGAAAAGACCTGATGGTGTCAGTAATTAGCATATGATCTGCTAAACCATTAAACCAAAAATACTCGGGAATTACATGATCGTTATAAACGAAATTCCCCTTTATACTTAGGTAATTATGATTTCCATCCGCATCATTCTCATGTGTGGGGTGGCCGTCTTCGTCTAATCGTCCAGCTGTACTCCAGTCCCAAATCATCTTTGTAGAATTGGCTTTGGCATATTCTGGAATATGACAGGTTTGACAAGCAACACGATAACCATGGTCGTTTAGAATTTTGTCTTGATGTGGTTTGTCAGTGTGACATTGGTCACATGTGACCCTGTTTTTGTTTTCAGAAGAAAGAGCATAAAGTTTACCAGAAATGTAGTGATTCTCTGTTACGTGGCATTCTATGCAACTCATGTCTTCACCTTCAGTGGTCATGTGAACATCTACTTCTCTAGAGCAGTCGTTCATGGCTTTGTCTAGGTCACCATGTTTTACATTGTTTCCGCCTCCACCCCAGTAGTGGCATATCCCACAGTTTGCTCTTTCTGGAGAGCCAACACTCTGAGATATTACATTTAAGTTCAAGCCTGCAATTGGATTTCCAGCCTTTCCTTTTTTATACATTCCACTTTGATCGTGACACACCAAGCAATCAATATTTTCTTTTTTTGAGAAATCGAAACTCTTGTCTTCCCATCCATATCCAATATGACAACGAGTACATGTTTTCTCGCTGGCATTTACTCCAATACAAAAATTGTTAAGAATGTTCGTTTTACCCACTGAAACTAAGCCTCTGCCGTGAAGTTTTTCTTTACGGTCCCAAGTCCAGTGGTTGTTGGCCATGATTTCTCCATGTCTTTCGGTGTGACAGCTTAAACAAGCCAAGGTCACATCTTGTGGACGTTCGAAATCTTGTCGTAGCTCTTTAAATTTGGTATGATCTACTACTTTTTTATCCAACCTGTCGGCTTTCTTAATGTAGTTGACCAATTTGATGTCTTTATCTTGCTCCTCATCGATATTGGTTATGTAACCAAACACAATAATCTGCGGAACAATCAAAATTAAAATTACATAAAATATCCGCTTCATACTTTTTTGTTATAATATTCACAACAAAATTAGAGCTAGTGGACTTGATTGGCAAAAAATAGATAGCCAGATACATAGGTTTAAAATCAAGATTAAATCAAATAAAACTTGATATAAATCAAGTTTAAATTTGTTGTGGAGTTCCCATTAAAAATACAATGCGCAAAAGTATTGGTTTTGAGATGTTTTTCTTCCCTCTAATCTACAAACAGTCAATGTAATATGAGGCGTTTTTAGACTGGTTTTAAGAAAGGGAAATGGAGAGGATTTGAGGGAGAATTAATGCGGAATCTTACAAACTGCTGGACGAGATTTTACAAGCTCCTCAAAATTTTGTCTTAAACTAGCTTTTATTACTGTAGAATTTTCAGAATGACAAGAGAGACAAGCGCCTATTTTTAGAACTTTGTTTTGTTCTTCCTGATTCAAGGATCTAAAATCACTTCTGGTAGATTTTCCTCTCATTTCTTTTTGGTCTATAAAACTTGTCCAAGCATCTTCTGGTAAGCCATCATATTTAGAATTTGCAAAGCTTGGATTGAATACCCATTGGTTTTTTTGGAAATCTAATCTTAAATCTCCTCTACCAAATCCTAGAGCTAAAGAATTGAGGTGGCAAGACTTGCAATCTCTGCCTTTGGATTGTGTGGTGTGTGGGCTTACTGGAGCATATAATCTATGAAAAGCATGAGCGCCTTTTCTATTATAAAAACTGGCCGTATCAATGGTCATAATCATTCCTGGTGCAGCAGATTCGTATATGAGCTTATTGCCATGCTCTCTCACTCCAATAACTGGCGCTTCATGGAAATACTTCCCAATAAACTCGTTCCACTCTCCTTGAATTTTCTTTCTGTCGAGTAAATCATAAGCCATTTCATCCTCTGAATCATAGGCATTATGACATCCTAAACATTGAGGAACCCAAGAGCTATGACAAAGAGAACAACTTACGTTTTTGTGAGCCTCGGCGGTACAGACTTCAGCTGGAGGATTTAGAGGATGTTGTTTTTCGGTGAATTTCCCTAATAAATAGGCTTCATTTTCATTAAGTACTCTTGAGTTTAAAACGGCTACATTATCGTTCAGGGTTTTTATTATTCCTAGCTCTGAGTTTATATATTCCCTTAAATCGAATACGTTTTTCTCTTCTCTATTTAGATCTTCGTAATTGGTCGTTGAAGTAAAGGCCTTACTGTGACAATCTATACATTGTATTTTTACCGCTTGCTCCTGATGTGCATATTTTTTACCATCCCCCATTACTCCTTGATAAAGGTGGCAATCGATGCATTGTAGGCCCGCTTTATGATGAACATCAGCTTCTATCATTTCGAATACCCTTTTATCATTTAGTAAACGAAGGCTATCTGTTTTTACATAATCCTTATGGGAAATTAATGTTTCATGCCATCCTTCGTAATTGGTAGAAATTCTTCCAGAGCGGCTATGGCAACCAAAACATTTTCCATTATCTACTTGTATATTGAGTTGAGGATGTTGATAATTGAGGATACTGTCTAAAGCTTTGCCATTTGAGAGTGCTTGATGAGAAGCCAATTGTGTATCTGAGTATTGGAGATGACAAGCTAAACAGCCTCCTCCTCTCGACTTTTCATGGATAGGGCCAGTTTCTGTTTTTTCTTTTCCCAAATGACAATTGGCACACAGGTTTCTAATGTGGGTTTCTGCAGGAGAATGGCCTATTTCTTCAATATGATATCGAGCATCGAGATTGTTAGATTCATGAAACACAAATTTATCCACAGCCACCAATCCACTATTACTCGTCATCAGCGAATTGTTAATATGCTCTAATTCATTGGGATGACATTCACTTGTTCCACAGGTTTGCTTAGCATTGGAAAGATTTCCGGGAAATAATACCATGCCTTGGTGTGCAATATCTTTATCAGTACTTAATCTATTCCCCAAATGGCAAGAAGCACAGCCTATGGCTTGCACATCATGTGATATGACAAAGCCACTAACCTCACCATGACACCACATGCAAGATTCTTTACTTTGAATGTCAGAATCGGGTCCATTAGGCTCCTCCATTCCCCTCCATATATTATAGGGCTCAAAATATTCAGTATCCTTATTGATTTGGTTTTCCCATTTCCAATTTTCTCCTCTAAAATAAAAACCGATAATGGTTAGGGATAAGTAGATGATAGATAGTGAGATGAAGAAAACAGTGGTGTATTTTTTAAATTTACTAGGAATAAATTTCAATATATAAAGCAGGAGTATGATTAGGCCAATAAAAAATAAAGACCAAGCCGGTTCCCCCATCCAATGCAATATCTCTTGTAGCCCGACAAAATACCATGGCCCTTTTAAAGTAGCATCTAATCCTTGATGCAGTGGTGCGTTGAAAAAAGAAGACAGTAAAGCTAAAAACATCAAAGAAATGACAAAAACTAATCCTCTTGGCCAGATTTGCTTGGCATGTTCGAAAATGATGAATATAATGATGATGCTAAAGGTTGCCACGTGATGCATATAGGGAATCAACAGATTGGTAGTCTGATCACCCAATAAGAAATAGGCAATGCTATCTCCTATATATGGAATAGAAGAACTTAAGAAATGGAGGATTTCCCAAGCTTGTTTGCTATCGGCATCACCTTTCAATAGGAAACCGGAAAGCATCACTAAGTAAATAATCAATATGCTTATCACAAGTCTAAACCATAGCCCATGTTTTATTTTGGATTCTGATTTTTGAATCAAATGATCAATGAAATGAAGGATAGTGAAGATTAAAAAGAGTTGACTACTCCAATAGTGTAGGTTTCTGAAAAATAATGCAAATGAATTTTGTATACTAAAACTGATAATGGATTGATAAGGCTGATTCACATCATAAGGGATGATCAGGAAAACTCCTGAAAACAAACAAATCATCAGCATGGCAATAGACCATTGTCCGAAGGAAAACCCAAGGAATCTCTTGATCAGCGAATTCATTTATGTGTTTTTATAGATGAGGTATTTCTTTTCATCTGCAAGATACTCATATTTCAGAGATTTGAGATTTTTGGTGGCAGGGCCATTTATAACATGGCCATTGACATCATATTCTGAACCATGACAAGGACATATTAATACTCCCTCTTTTATTTGATTGATATGACAACCCAGGTGGCTGCATTGTGCAGAGTAAAATGATACTTGCTCGTTTTCTATTCTTACAAATACCCCTTCAAGGAATTGCTTGTCTATTAGTTTAGCCTCCTCAATAAATAATTGGTTTTTCGATTGAATATGTTTTTGCCTTTTTATGGAAAAGAAAGATAGCAATGCTGCAGGAAAGAGCATTGCTAAACTAAGTCTTTTAAAAAATAAGCGCCGATCCATATGGAAATTATTAAATTCTAACCATAAAGGCTGATTTCTTTCAATTTATCAAAATTGAGGACACTAATCATTTTGCCATCCACATCAATTAATTTTTCTTCTTTAAATTCTTTGAATATTCTGATCACACTTTCTGAAGAGAGGCCTGTTAAGTCAGCCAAATCGTTCCTGCTTATATTTAATTTGAATTTGCCTTTTTTAAAGACGTTTTCAGCCAAGCATAAAATGATATCTGCTACTCTTCCATGAGATTGTTTTCTAGAAATACAGTAAAATCTACCATAAATTTGAGCTGTATTAGAATTTAATAAGTTGATGATTTGAGTGGCGAATTTTGCATTTTTTCTAACCAATTGTTTGAAAATATCAACACTGATCAGTGTTGCTGTAGATTCCACATAGGTAGATACACTATATATAAAGGTGTCGTTTCCATCAAAAATAGAAGAGAGACTTACAAAATGATTGTCTGGCACAATCTTAAGAATTAAGTCTTTTTGGTTTCCCTCTAAATATACTTTTACCAGACCCTCTTTTAAGAAAACAACATGAGAGGCAAAGGAGCCTTGTTTGGCTATAACCTCACCCTTTTTAAATTTAACATCTCTCTTGTTTGCTGACAATAAAGCGGCCTCCTCTTCGGTAAGAGAATCGAACCAATTAAAGTGTGAAGTGTTAACTATACAACTGGGAGCTGCTATGGTTTCTGTCATAATTATAGGTTTATTTTAGACTAGCAAAAATAGTAAAAAAAAGAACATATGTGATTTTCTGCATATAAAAACTTGATATAAATCAGTTTTTTAGAATGGATATGCCTTGTTTTTTCATGTGGAATTACCATGTCAGTTTTTCTGTTACTAGGATAACAATAGATAGATTTGTAACATAAACAAAAAGAAAGTTACTTATGAAAAATTTTATGAAGTTTTCCTTGTTAATAGGAATGATCGCGATTTTATTTTTAAGCGCATGTAAAAAGGATGAACCGACTCCGGTTCCGGCAACCAACAATTTTGAAATATTAAAGCAATATTTGGTAGATAATACTATGGATTTACCTGATGTATTAGGTTCATGGATTACTACAGCCGAAGCTATATATCCAAATATGGCATCTTTACATATTATTGATATTAGAAGTGCAGAACATTATGCTGCTGGTCATATCCCTGGAGCTGTTAATTCAACTTTAGCTGGGATATTAAATGAAGCTGCTAATGCCAATGGTAAACCAATTATTGTGGCTTGTTATACTGGCCAAACGGCAGGGCATGCTGTAATGGCTTTAAGATTAAGCGGATATGCTGATGCTAAAGTGTTAAAGTGGGGTATGAGTAGCTGGAATGCTCAAACTGCAGCAAGCTGGCAAGATAATACAGGATCTATTGCTGTAGGAAACGCAAGCTGGTCTTTCCCTGATGCTATCACACCAAACCAAACATTCTCTACTCCTAATCTAATTACAAGCGCTGAAGATGGTGCTGGTATCTTAGCAGAAAGAGTTACTGCTTTACTAACAGGTGGTATGAATATGGCTAAAAACACTGATGTTTTAGCTGCTCCATCTGATTATTTTGTAAATAATTACTGGGCTTTGACAGATGTAGAACATTATGGTCATGTAGCTGGTGCTTATAGGGTTAATCCTTTGAGCTTAGCTGATGGTGAATATTTAAATTTAGATCCTAATGCACCAGTCGTTACTTATTGCTGGACTGGACAAACTTCTTCTATGGTTACTGCTTATTTAAAAGTTTTAGGTTATGATAGTAGAAGTTTATTATTTGGTACCAATGGAATGATTTATAGTGAGCTCGAAAGTCATAAATATAGCGATGGTGAGATTATGGGATATGAATTAGAAACTTCTACTCCTGTTACTAATGGTTTCCCAGTTTTGAAGCAATATTTAATTGATAACTCAATGGATGTAACTGAAGTTTTAGCTGCAGGTTGGATTACTTCTTCTACTGATGTTTATGATAAAATGACAGATGCTGATGCAACAAATGATTATTATGTAATTGACATTAGAAGTGATGTTCATTTTGGTGAAGGACATATTGATGGCGCTGTAAATTCTACTTTGGCAGATGTTCTTACAACAGCAGAAAATGCAGGTGGAAAAACTATCGTTGTTGCTTGTTATACTGGACAGACTGCCGGACATGCTGCAATGGCGCTTCGTTTAAGTGGATATCCTGATGCTAAATTAATGAAATGGGGAATGAGTTCTTGGAATGCAGCTACTTCTGCTTCTTGGGCAAATAACACTGGTAATGCTGGTACTGAAAGTGAAAGTTGGACAGATGCTCCAGGTGCTATTACGGAGAATGTAAATTATGGTGATCCTTTAATTGATACGGAATTAACTGATGGAGCTGCTATATTAGCAAATCAGGTTCAAGTATTATTAACTGGAATGAATAAAGTAACTAATACAGATGTTTTGGCCACACCAACCAATTATTTTATTAATAATTTTTGGGATGCTACAGATGTAGAGCATTATGGTAATATTACTGGAGCACGTAGAGTAAAGCCTCTTACATTAGCAGGTGATGAATATCAATTCTTAAATCCAAATGCAACAGTAGTATCTTATTGCTGGACAGGTCAAACATCTTCTATGTTAACTGCATATCTTAAGGTTTTGGGTTACGATAGTAAGAGTTTATTGTTTGGAACTAATGGAATGATTTATGATAATTTAGAAACTCATAAATTCTCAAGCGAAGAAACCAAAGATTATCCTTTGGTAACTAAATAAAGATTCAAAGTCGAAGGGAGAAAAATTATTCTCCCTTCTTTTTAGATTCAAATCATAAAAAATAAGAAAATGAAGAAATTTTATATCGCAATATTAGCGTTAATACTTATGTTTCCCTCTTTGTCTTTTGCACAAGGATGTATGGGTTCTGATAGTGACGAAGGTGTTAAAGTTGTAGGTTATATCCAACCTCAATTCGAATACCAGTTTTTGGGAGATGATGTTAAGCCTATGCATGGGTTAGAATCAAATAATAGTTTCTATTTCAATCGAGCCCGAATTGGTGTTGTTGGAAATATTCCTTATGACTTCTCCTATTATGTAATGGCAGAATTAAGCCCAACATTAGGTGGTCCTTATCTTTTAGATGCATTTATTTCATATAAGAGATTCGATCCGTATTTGATAGTTTCTGCGGGACAGTTTAAATCTCCTTTTGGATTGGAATTAACTACCCCTTGTCAGAGTTTACATACAGTAAACAGATCTAGAATTGTTAATGAATTGGCCAGTCCTTTCCGTGATTTGGGTATTATGTTTTTAGGTTCTACTGGAGAATTACTTCCAATAAAAGATTTAGTTCAATATCGTGTGGCCATCACAAATGGTACTGGTTTAAATAAGTTTGATACTGACAAATTCAAGGATATTACAGGAAGAATTATCATTACGCCTATTGAAGGACTTAGTATTGGTGCTTCTTATAAGTTCGGAAAAGAATTGATAGCAGATACAACAGGTGTTGTGGTAGAAGATCCTATTCCAAACGAAAAATCGCGTTGGGGTGTAGATCTTTCTTTTGAGAAATACAATGTATTGTTTCAAGCAGAATATATTGACGGAAGTGATAAAGGATCCTCTTGGGTAGGAGGTGGCTGTGGTGAAGAAGCTACTCTTGTTGAAGGTGATTCTAAAAGAAATGGTTATATGGCTTTAGTTGGTTATATGACACCTTGGAATTTGCAGCCTATTGTAAAGTACGAAAGTTATGATCCTAATACCGAAAAAGATTACGACAAACAGCAAGATGTTACCTTTGGTATCAATTACTTCTTTAACGAATGGACTCGTGTTCAACTAAATTATGTTTATCGTTCTGAAGAAAGTGGAGATATTCCTGCAGATTATCATGAAGTAGATAACGATTTCTTCGTTATGCAAGTTCAGGTGAAATTCTAAATTAATTTTATAAATAATAACCATCAAAAATTTTTAATAATGAAGCAGATTTTTAAAAATATCACGATAGTTATTGCCTTCTTATTTGTACTTCCAACTGTATTTGCACAGCTTGACATGATCAACGCTGCAGAATACAAAGCATTGGTGAAATCAGATAAAAACGTAGTAACAGTACACGCAGGCAAAGCGAAGAATTATAATGCAAATCATCTTAAAGGGTCTATCTTAATTTCTTATAAAAGCACTGACCAAGAAGGTGATATTAAAGGATTAATGTTGAATCCTCAAGATTTAGCCACTTTATTCGGCGAATCAGGAATTAGCGAAACAAATACCATTGTTCTTTATGATAATGGTTCTCAAAAATACTCCACAAGAATGTATTGGTTGCTCAAGTATTTAGGAGCACCAAATGTGAAAATCTTACACAAAGATAAAGATGAATGGCGTAAAGCTCGTCTTGTTTTAGTAAGTACTCCTACAAAAGGAAAAGCTACCACTTTTACACCAAGTGTTGATGCTAGTATTTTAGCATTAATGGCCGATGTTGAAGCTTCAAAAGATGATGCAAATGTTGTATTAATTGATGTGAGAGCTGCCGATGAATTTAACGGAACTGCTGAAAAAAGCAATGGTCATATTCCAGGCGCTATCAATATCAACCATGAAGATTTTTTAACTGAAAGCAAAGCTTATAAATCTGCTGCAGATTTAAAAGCAATGGTTGAGAAATTAGGAGCAACTTCCGATAAAACTATCATCCTTTATTGTATCACATCTATACGTGGTGCTGTAGGATATGTAGCTTTTAAAAATATTCTTGATTATCCAAATGTGAAGCTTTATGATGGAGCAGAGCAGGAATGGATCACAAAGCATAAGTTAGAAAAGTAGAATTTTCTCATGAGTAGCTTGTGAAAGCAAGCTGCTCATATTTACTTATTTGCCACTCTCTCCGAGTGGCTTTGGAGGATTATTATGGAAAAAAGTAGAAGAAATTTTATCAAAGTTTCAGCACTTGGTGTGGGCGGAGCTATGGCATTGGGTTCCTCATGGAACTTGGTGAATGCCTCAGTTTTCGACAGCAGCAAAGGAGAAGAAGTTTTGAGCTCAGAAGGTAAAAAGCTGAAGAGATACCCGACTTATTGTGAGGTGTGTTTCTGGAAGTGTGCTGGTTGGGTATATTTAGATGAAGAGGGTGGTATTGAAAAAATAATTGGTAACGAAAAAGACACTCATTGCGAAGGCCGCCTATGCCCAAGAGGCACAGGTGGAGTTGGAATGTTTAGTGATCCTGATCGATTAAAAACACCTCTCATAAGAGTTAAAAAAGAAGATGGAGATATTTTTCAAGAAGCATCTTGGGAAGAAGCATTAGATCTAATTGCTTCTAAGTTCTCTGGTATTAAAGAGAAATATGGAGCTCCTTCGGTAGCTTTATTAAAGCATGGCTCCCCTGGGAAACATTTTGAGCATTTATTTAAAGCTTTTGGTTCCGATACCATAGGTGAACCTGCTTATGCTCAATGTCGAGGACCAAGAGAGGAAGGATGGGCTGCCACATTTGGGGGATGGGTAGGCTCACCAGAACCAACAGATATTAGAGATACAAAATGCTTGGTGCTGATAGGTTCACACATTGGTGAGAATATGCATAATAGTCAAGTGCAGGAAATGGCGCAAGCTATTGATAAGGGTTCTTGTATTATAACTGTAGATCCTCGCATGTCTACCGCCGCTACTAAATCTAAGTATTGGCTTCCAATTAAACCCTCCACAGATATTGCCTTATTATTGGCTTGGATGCATGTTATTATATATGATGAATTATATGATGCTAAACATATAGAGCAAAATACACATGGTTTCGAGGAACTGAAAAAACACGTTCAAACCTTCACCCCAGAATGGGCCTATGGACATACTACCATTAAACCTGATGTGATAAGAAAGACTGCTCATGAGATGGCAAATGCTGCTCCTGCAGTCATTGTTCATCCGGGTAGACATGTGGCTTGGTATGGAGATGATACACAAAGAGGAAGAGCTATAGCCATCCTGAATGGTTTGTTGGGTTCTTGGGGAAAACGAGGAGGCTTTTATTTGAAAGAAAGCATCTCCGTACCCAAATATCCTCACCCAAAATACCCTCATCCAAAGTGGGATTGGAAAGATTTAGCCAAGGATTATCCTATGGCAAAAATGGGTTTAACTCAAGAAGTTATTAGAGCAAGTATTCCTAGTGAAGCAGGAGAGCATCAAGTTAAAGCTTGGCTTGTTGCGGGTACTAACCTTCCCAAGACTATTCCAAACAAGGCCATTCTTAAAAAAGCTATGGAAGCCGTTGAGTTTATTGCTGTGGTAGATACTATGCCGATGGATATAGTTCAGCATGCCGATGTGGTTTTACCCGAATGTACTTATCTGGAAAGATACGATGGCATCAGATCGGCTGCCAACAGAACTCCCTCTATTGCCTTAAGAATGCCAGCTAGAAAACCGATGTATGATTCTAAGCCTGCTTGGTGGATAGCCAAACAACTGGGTGAAAGAATGGGCTTGGGTGACTATTTCAATTATAATGATTATAGCGAAGTTATTGATTGGCAATTACAACAAATGGGTTCTTCATTAGAAGAAATGCAACATAAGGGAGTGAAAAACTTCCCAAGAAAATCAGGTTCTCCTTATTATCAAGATGGGGAAACCATAAAATTGAAAACCAATACTGGTAAAATAGAGCTTTATAGTACAGAATTAGCAGCTTTAGGTTTCGACCCTATGCCGGTATTTACTAAACATCCTGAACCAGATCCAGGTTTTTATCGTTTGATTTATGGTAGAGCGCCTATGCATACCTTTAGTCGTACGAGTAATAATGCCAACTTATCCGATTTAATGGATACAAACTCTTTATGGATGAATCCGAAGACAGCTAATGTTTGGGGATTTTCTGCTGGGCAGGAGGTATATTTAAAAAATCAAGATGGTATTATTTCAGAGTTTCCTATTAAAATTCGTGTTACGGAGAGAATGCGATGGGATTCTGTTTATATGGTTCATGGTTTCGGACATAGTAACCGTAAACTCACCAGAGCCTTTGGCCATGGAATTAGTGATACCGATATGATAACCAATGTAAGTATCGATCCTATTATGGGAGGTACTGGAATGCGAGGCAATTTTGTCACATTTTTAACTGAAAAACCTGAGGAGGCTGAATCATGAGATACGGAATGGCGATTGACACATTAAAATGTGTAGGCTGTGCAGACTGTGTGGTAGCCTGTCAAACAGAGAATAAAGTACCTATTGGGTATTGTAGAGATTGGATAACGGAAACTGTTGATGGGACTTATCCATTGGTAGAAGTAGAGTTGAGATCGGAGCGTTGTAATCATTGTGAAAATTCACCCTGTGTGCGTTGTTGTCCAACTGGAGCAAGTCATATTATTGAAGGAGGGATTGTATTAGTTACTCCAGAAGCTTGTATTGGATGTTCGGCTTGTATTGAGTCTTGTCCTTACGATGCTCGTTATACTCATCCTTCTGGTCATGTGGACAAGTGTACTTTCTGTCACCATAGAGTGGAGAAAGGATTAAATACCGCTTGTACCTCTGTTTGCCCGACTCACTGTATTTATTTTGGTGATTTGGATAATCCAAGAAGCGATGTTAGCCTGGCTTTGAAAAACAGGAAGTATAAGGCCTTGGCACCAGAAGCAGGTACCGGACCACAAATCTTTTATTTAATCTAAAACCTATTGATTATGAGAGAAGAATTATTTGTAAGTGGAAGAAACTTACCCAATATAGATCCTCATTTACATGCATGGCATTGGCCTATTCCAGTATATCTTTTTCTCGGTGGTCTGGCTGCCGGTTTGTTATTCTTTGCCAGTTATTATACTATTCTTGGAAAAGAGAAAACAATGCCTACCGTTGTAAAATGGGCTCCTTTTATTGTTCCTATTGCCTTAGTTGTTGGTTTAATGGCACTTTTCTATGACCTAACCAATAAGCTATATTTTTGGCGGCTTTATACCACGCTTCGATTGGAGTCTCCCATGTCGTGGGGTGCTTGGGTATTGATGTTGGTGACACCGTTATCGATGGTTTGGGTAGCTACCTATATCAAAGAGTTGATTCCATCTTGGGATTGGAAGTTTCCAATCATAGAAAATACCATTGAGTGGTTTGCCAAGTACAGAAAAGTGATGGCTTGGATTTTATTACCTATGAGCATCATTTTAGGTATTTATACAGGAATTTTATTGTCTGCCTTTAATGCTCGTCCACTATGGAACAACTCCATCTTAGGACCTCTATTTTTAGTCTCTGGATTATCCACTGCTGCGGCATTGATTATCTGGACCTCTAAAGACCATGCAGAAAGACTCCTCTTCAGTAAAATCGATTTGGTTTTAATTGGAATTGAGCTTTTCATTATTGTTCATATGATGATGGGATTTATGGCCGGACCGAGTGTACAACTGGAAGCTGCTGCTTTATTATTTGGTGGTGCATATACTGTTGTTTTTTGGGTGTTTGTAGTTATCCTAGGATTATTATTCCCCGCAGCTTTAGAAATTGCCGAATTGATGGGTTATAAAATACCTGTAGCCGTTCCTGCAATCATGGTGTTGATGGGAGGCTTGATATTTAGATTTGTGATGGTGGAAGCCGGACAGATAACCAGATATCTCTATTAATACTCATTTAAAATTTGTAATTATGAATTTCTTATTAGAAGATAGAAAAACACGGATTTATTGGAATCCATATTTTGGTGGTTTCTTGTTGGGCCTCATCGTTATATTTTCATTTTATGTAAGTGGACGAGGAATAGGAGCCAGCGGAGGAGTAAAAAGTGCTGTAGTGGCAACAGTGAATGCTGTAGCTCCTTCACATGCTGAGAATTCTGCCTATTTCAGTAAATTTTTAAAAGGAGATAAAAGCCCTTTAAATACTTGGTTGGTATTTCAAATGTTGGGTGTTATTGCTGGAGCTTTTTTCTCTGGTGCCGTTAATAACCGACTAAAGATTAGAATCCAACATTCACCTAAGATTACAGCCAAAACTAGGCTCTGGTTTGTGTTATTGGGAGGTTTCCTTTTTGGAGGAGGTTCTCAATTAGCAAGAGGCTGTACCAGCGGAGGTGCTTTGAGTGGCTTTGCGGCTAACTCTTTAGGTGGACTTATTATTATGATAAGCATATTTGGCTCCGGCTATTTGTTTGCTTATTTCTTTAGAAAATTATGGATTTAATCATCAAAAAAGAAAAATTATGGGACCTTTAATTCCGAATGAAATAATATCGCCCGAATGGAATCATGTTTTTGCTGTGCTTATAGGTATTGCCTTTGGTATAGTGATGGAATCTAGTGGGTTTTCTTCCTCCCGAAAAATCATGGGCTCTTTTTATGGTTATGATTTTACCATGATTAGAGTATTTATGACCGCAGCCATCACTTCATTGATAGGAGTATTATATATGGATTATTTTGGCTGGATTGATAGAACTGAGTTATTTGTTGTGCCAACCTATTTGGGTGCTACCATTACTGGTGGGGCATTGATGGGCTTGGGATTTCTTGCTGCAGGCTTTTGTCCAGGAACAAGTTTCTTGGCCGCAGCCATTGGTAAGGTTGATGGTATGGTATTTATTGGTGGTGCCTTTTTAGGCATCCTGTTTTTTGGTGAGATTTTTCCTCTCATCAGTGATTTCTATTATGCCAATTACTTAGGACATATCACAGTAGAAGAAAGCTTAGGGATAGCACCAGATTGGTTTGCTTTGATTTTTGCGGTCATTGCTGTTGTTGTTTTCTATGTGCTCAGTATCATCAGAAAAAGCGTTGAAAAAGTTAAATACTAAAAAGAAAAGCGATGTCAAAAAGATATATATTCATATCAGTCGTATTTATAGCAATGGCTTTGGTTTTGGTTTTGCTTCCAAAACAACAAAACAGAGATGCTTTTCGACCTGATTTATTATTATTAGAAATAAATAGTGGTGAAAGATTCCTCTCAGTTGATCATATCGCTGAAAGAATTATTCAAGGGGATCCTTCTATTTTATTAGTAGATGTGAGAAGCTCAGATTTATATGATGAATATCATATTCCTGGCGCTATCAATATTCCGCTAAACGAGGTGTTGAACGATTCCTTGAATGCGGCTCTTCTATTGCCATTTAAAGATATTGTTTTCTATAGTAATTCTACACTAAGTGCAGATCAAGCATGGATATTGTGTAGAAGAAACAAAATGGAAAGCCAATATGTAATGGAAGGTGGACTTAATACTTGGTTCGACCATATTATGACTCCAGAGCCTCCTCAAGAAGTAGAAGGAAATGATGCCATTGCCTTGTATGAATTTAGAAAAGGGGCAAGCGTATTCTTTGGAATGCCAGCTCCTGTAGTTCAATATACTGCTCCTGAAAATACAAATGCAAAACCTGCTGCTGTTAAGAAATCCAAACCTGCTAAACAAGTGATTGAGCTTAAAAAGGTGGAAGAGGAAGAAGAGGAAGAAGAAGGCTGCTAAAAGTCAATTGATAATTTTTAAACGATAAAAAGATGAAAGAATTAAAAAGAACAAAGAGACTTTCTGTTAGCATCATAGGCTATTTAGCTATTATCCTCATTGGTTTAATGAGTTTAAATACTCCTGGCATTTATTTTAATGTATGTGAGGGTCATGTTATGGACGAGCTTGCTGAGATGAGTAATGAAGTTTTTCCTGATGAGGCTTTGGATTATATAGAAAACAATGAGCCAGGATATTTATTTATTGATGTGAGAGATGAGTATAAATACCTTCAAAGTCATTTAGATGATGCGATAAATATACCTATGAACCAACTTTTGGAGGACGACAACATTGAGGTTTTTCAAAAGGCACAACAAGATAGTCTAATAGTGGTCTTCTATGGTGATAGTCAAATACAGGCTAATGGAGCTTGGATGCTCATGTATCAACTTGGATATACCAATGCAAAAACAATGTTGGGAGGCTATGATTTAGTTGCATCTCCAGATTTTGATCCTGATCTTATGGAAGCTTATTTATTAGAGGAAGCTCAATATGATTTCTATATGATTATGGAGGAAGCTCGTGATCAAGTAGAAAACCCTATGATACTTGAGGATAAGCCTACCATGCAGATTGTTCCGGTTCAGCGAGTAGAAAACGAAATTGATGAAGGAGGATGTTAAACGAAATATTTTGATAATTATTTAATACTGTTTGGGCTATCTACTTAATAGAATTTACTTCGTTATTTAAGCGCGATCATTCATAAGTTAGTAGAATGTTAAGTAGTAGCCCTTTTTTTAGTTCAAAGCCTTTCTGAAATATGTTATGGCCAATAAACCCATTGATAAACCAATGATTATCCAACTGATTATTCCAAAAGAATTTTCATAAAAACCACATCCAGCCTCACAGAGATTAGCAAAGATTCCAACTAAGGAAATCATGAAATAATCTACAAAAAGCACTACCGAAACAACTAATAAAAACACGATTAACTTTTTCATTTCTCCTCCTATTTTATAAAGTGTTGTTCTTCACAACCTTCAATTAATTATATGGTAAAAATACAACCTTCAAACCCTATCAAACAATAGTATTCGTGTGAGACTAGTGGTTGTAAGGTGTGATAAACCCTATATGAAAATGTGGAAAATCTCACATAAAACAGCAATAATATTTTGGTAATAAGGTGTGAAATGTAGTAGATTTGTACTTATAATATTGTTAATCAAAACACAAACAGTATTTATAATGTGAAATACATCACATTGTGATAAAGACGCTATAAATGGGAAATGCAAATTGTAAGAAGTGTGATAAAATCTCTTGTGCAGCACTAAACTTAAGTACAACTCAGTTGGAATTGCAAAATTCTACCTGCAATGAGTCTACTATAAAAGCGGGTGATGTGATTCTATCGGAAGGCTCACTAACCTCTCATATTATTTATCTACGATCAGGATTAGTTAAAGAATTTCAACGTGTTGAGAATTCGAAACATGAATATATCATGAACTTGATTAAAGAAAAAGCTTATTTGGGTTTACACTCTTTATTTGGAGATAAGTATAATCACTATTCATATACCGCCCTTACCGATGTAAGTGTGTGTTATATAGATAGAAACATATTTAAAACCCTCTTGCTTGAAAACGGGCAGTTTGGGTATAAAATATTAGAGGCTGTGAGTAGAGATAGTTTAAATACCTATCACCGCTTTGTAACTCAGCACCAGAAGAAAATATTTGGAAAGTTAGCCGATGCTTTGCTCTATTTCTCAAAGAATATTTATAACAGTGAGAGTTTTTATTTGCATTTAAACAGAAATGAAATTTCCTATCTAATAGGGACTAGTAGGGAGAGCGTATCCAAACAACTTAGACAATTTGAGGAAGAGGGGCTAATCACCATGAAGGGACGAATTGTAAACATATTAAAACCACTTGAGCTCGAGCGCATCAGCAAATTTGGATAAAGGAAGGGATTAATTATGGCTAAACCAGTGTATACTAAAGAATGTTTAGAAGCATTCTGTGGAAATCTTTCAACTTGTGAACTCACTGTTGAGGATATTGAATTATTAAATCAGCATAGGGTTGAGGTAAAATATAATAAAGGGGAAAATGTTTGTAAACAAGGTTCTTTTGCTAATCATTTGATTTATATCAAAGAAGGTTTGTCAAAATCCTATTTAGAAGAGGATAACAAGGTTCAGATCATATGTATTAATCCGGCAGACTGTCTTCTCGGAATTCAATCAATGACCACTTCTAGTATTTTTCATTATTCTGTAGCAGCATTAGAAGATGTTTATGCTTGTTTGTTCGATATGGATGTAGTCAGAACCATTGCAAAGAGAAATCCGGGTTTTGGATATGCCTTATTGTCACAAGCTAATGAAGCACAGATACTTACCTATGATCGATTTTATAGCTTAACGATGAAGCAATTACATGGTAGAATGGCCGATATTATTCTTTGTTTAACCAATAGAGTATATAAAGCCGATCAATTTATTGTTAATCTTTCTAGGAAAGACTTAGCAGAACTCACTGCCATGTCGAACGAGTCTGCAACCCGAATTCTTAAGGATTTTAAGGATGATAAAATCATAGATTTGGATGGGAAAGCCATCACAATTTTGGATAAAAAGAAACTAGTTCAGGTCAGTAGGTTTGGTTAAAAAAACTCTACGTATAGATTCGTTCACTTGATTGGTTGCCGATTCTTGTAGAACCTAAAATAATTGCATCCTAATAATTATTAAAGATTTCTCGCTTCGCATCAAAATGACAGATGTTTTGACAAAGAAATAGGAAGAAGGGGTTTTAATATGAAACTTGTATTGGACATTATTGAACCTAAATTTAGAAAAATCAGATTATTTCTTGTTTGGATTTGAGCTATTTTATATAGTAAATTTGCAGATTATATGTCGATATGCAAAACAAATGCATATCGTATTGTGCAAAACAAATTTCTTAAGAAATAGCGAATTATAAATGAGGAATCCAGGTTGTGAAAACTGTGATAAGGTTACGAGTTCTGTATTGTATTTAAACCCCAGTCAACTAGAAGTATTAAACTCCACATGTAGTGCGGTCAGTATTAACGCAGGTGAAATGATTATGTCTGAAGGTTCTCTAACTTCACATATCATCTATCTGAGATCGGGACTGGTGAAAGAATATCAAACTACTGAAACTGGTAACCATGAATATATCATCAAGTTAATTAATGAACAAGCTTATTTGGGTCTTCATTCCTTATTTGGAGATCGCCTTAATCATTTTTCATATAAAGCTTTAACAGATGTAGATATTTGTTTCTTCGATAGAGAGGTGTTTAAAAAGCTATTAAACGAAAAAGGGGAATTTAGTTATAAAATTCTAGAAACCGTAAGCCGAGATAGTTTAAATACCTTTCATCGTTTTGTAAATCAACATCAAAAGAAAATATATGGAAAGGTAGCAGATGCCTTGCTCTATTTCTCATTGAAAGTGTATAAATCTAATTGTTTTCATTTACACCTATCCAGAAATGAGATTTCTTATTTGGTAGGAATTAGTAGAGAAAGTGTTTCAAAACATCTTAAACAATTCGAAGAAGAAGGAATTGTATCTTTTAAGGGGAGAGAAGTGGAGATACTAAAGCCAAAGGAACTGGAACGAATAAGTAAATTTGGATAGATTTAGGTATTACGATTCCAAAATTTATGATTTTTTTAAAATTTACATTGGATTTTTAGTTTTACTTTTGCCACATCAAATAAAAAAATTAAAATTATGGCACAAATAACATTACAGGGTAACGCAATCAATACAGTTGGTGATTTACCAAAAGTTGGAACGCAAGTTTCAGATTTCAAATTAGTAGCAGTAGATTTAAGCGAGAAAAGCTTAGCAGATTATAAAGGTGTTAGATTAGTATTAAACATCTTCCCAAGTTTAGATACAGGTACCTGTGCAGCTTCAGTTAGAAAATTTAATGCAGAAGCAAGTAAATTAGAAAACACTAAAGTACTTTGTATTTCAAGAGATCTTCCTTTTGCTCAAGCACGTTTTTGTGGTGCTGAAGGTTTAGAGGATGTGATTAATCTTTCTGATTTCCGTTATGGAAGTTTTGGAAAAGATTATGCTTGTGAAATAGCTGATGGACCATTGGCAGCTTTATTGAGCCGTGCAGTTGTTGTAGTTGACGAGACTGGTAAAGTAGTATATACTGAGCAAGTTCCTGAGATTGTAGACGAGCCAGATTATGAAAAAGCATTAGCTGCTTTATAATATAAAAATACTTTGATAAAAGCGCCACAAAACATTTGTTTTGTGGCGCTTTTTGTTTTTATAAGCCTGTATATCATTTCCTAAAAACAATTATCTTTGCTTTCGATTTAATACATTTACTTTCGCAATCTGGAACTTTTTTATGAATTGAAATCTAAAAAGCGATGTTGCTAAAGTTTCAATACACCATTTAGACCAAGAATATGAACCGTATTTATGCAATTTTATTAAGCCTACTTGTGCTCTTTTCTGTGAGTACTTTACAATCACAATCTGCATTCCCTGATTTAGGCCCCGTATTTAGAGATGATATGGTCCCTCGAGTTGATATTACCATAGATCCTGATACTTTAGACTGGATATACGAGAATGTAGACAGTTATGAGGAGTTTACATGCGAGTTTAAATTTACCACTGATACATTACAAGAAACATTGAGTAATGTGGGTTTTAGGTTAAGAGGAAATACTTCTCGAAACTCTTGGAAAAAGTCTTTCAAATTATCATTCAATACTTTTGAATCGGGAAGAGACTTTTATGGACTTGAGAAAATTAATCTCAACGGGGAACATAATGATCCTTCTATTATCAGATCTAAAATTGGCTGGGATTTAATGAATAGCTTTGGAATTCCAGGTTCAAGAGCCAATCATGTGGAGGTTTATATTAATGGCAATTATTATGGACTTTATATACAAGTAGAACATATTGATGAGGTTTTTGTGGATTCTCGTTTCGAAAACATGAATGGAAACCTTTATAAATGCCTTTGGCCAGCCGATTTGGATTATAAAGGTACGAACCCCAATAGTTATAAGTTTGAGCAAGGCGATAGAAGGGCTTATGATTTAAAAACCAATGTGGCAGAAGATGATTATTCTGATATAGCCAATTTCATTACCAAATTAAATCAATTGCCAAATGAAGTTTTTGCCTGCGAAATTCAAAAGGTATTCAATGTTTATGATTATTTGCGAGTAATTGCAACAGATGTATTTTTAGGTAATTGGGATGGACCATTATATAATAAAAACAACTTCTATCTTTATTATAATTCATCCTCCAATAGAATAGAATACATCCCCTATGATTTAGACAATACTTTGGGTATTGATTGGATGGGTCGTGATTGGAATACTAGAGATATGTACGATTGGGCCAAGCATGGCGAGCCACGACCATTGTATACCAAAATGATAGCCAATGAGGAATTAAGAGCCATTTATACCCAATATACTTCTGATTTAATGAATAATGTGGTGAATGAGGATTTCACACAGAGAATCTTAGCCATTAAAGAAATGATTACTCCCTATGTGGCCAATGATCCTTACTATCCTTTAGATTATGGATATTCTATAGATGATTTTAATAATTCCTATTATTATGGGATAGATGATCATACCCCAGTTGGGCTTTTTCCTTATATAGAAACGCGAAAGCAGTCCACTTTAGAGCAATTAGAAAGTTTTGAAGAACAAGCTGTGATCAATCATGTGAGATATAAAGCCAAGGATGGAGGTGAAGATTTAAGAGTAAGAGCTTATGTAAGAGAAGCAGTAACTAGCGTTAAGCTTATATTTACGGCAAATGATGGAGCAGAAGAAGAACTTGAAATGTTTGATGATGGAAACCACAGTGATATAGAAGCAGGCGATGGTGTTTTTGCCAATGAAATTGAGGAAATACCTATTGGAACTCAAATTCGCTATCAGGTTTTAGCAGCGAAGAGTGCTACAAATCTGACTTTGCAACCTTGCGATGCCATTCTCTATCATTATCGTGAATCTCAAATGCCCTTATTGAAAATAAATGAATTTATGGCCAGTAATGATACCACCATTACTGATGAGTATGGTAATTCTAGCGATTGGATAGAAGTATATAATGCCGATAATACTCCAGTTTATTTGGGAGATAAATACCTTACTGATAATTTAAGTGATGAAAGTAAATGGAGAATGCCAAGTATTACCTTAGTGCCAGACGAATTTGTGTTATTCTGGGCAGATGGCGATGTGGACAAAGGAACCAAGCATACTAATTTCAAGCTGAGCAAAAGCGGAGAAGAGATTGGGATTTTTGATGCCGATAATACAGGACATTTCCCTTTAGATACTTTGGTTTATGGGGAGCAAACTACTGATATCTCACAAGGTCGTTTTGCTGATGGAGAGGAGGTATGGAAATTCTATTCAATTCCTACTCCAGGCTTTTCAAATATTGTAGATGCTATAGATGAATATGTGTTTAATCAATCATTAAATATTTATCCAAATCCGAATTCTAGAGGAAGTTTATTCCTTAGTCATCAGAGCAATATTGAAATTTATAGCATTAATGGAAGATTATTAATCCAAGAATATCAGGTGCAAGAAGTTAATTTAGATGGATTAGTAAGTGGTGTTTATTTGGTGAAAGATCAGAAAGGAAATATCCAAAAGCTTATTATTCAATAGAGGGTTTAGTTTTTATTGAGTGAATGATGCTTTACTTGAATGATGCAATGTTTGAATGGTTTAACTAATTTTTATTATTCCCTTATTCCCTCATTTCTTTATTTCCTCATTCTTTTTCATGAAAGCCTGAAAATCATTATAAGGGATTTTCTTTAAATCCTTGAGGATATAAACATAGGCTTGCTTTACCATTTTACCACTTCTACTTATTGAAATGGTATCATAAGGAATAACAGTTTCAAAATGATCTTTTGTGAAATCCATGGAGAATAAATCGTTATCCATATTGATAAACCAAGCGTCCATTCCCAATTGATAGCCTCCTCTTTTTTCATTCATCCAAGCATATTTGTGAATTCTTTCCAAGCTTCCCCAGCCTAAGACATGGGTATTGTTAGGCAAAGCCACATAATAATCTAAATGTGCAGCCGGAAACCATCTGAAGCTGACTAAAGGGGCATCTTTTTGAATCATCTTGGTGCGCTCTGCTTTCTCCTTAATTTCTTTGAATGGCTGTTTCATTTGTCTCCAACCATACATGTCTAATGAAATGTCATTTCCTATTATTTTTTTCAAATCAAAAAGTCCATAATTAATTTGAGCTCCACCTATAATCAAGATAAAGAAGATACTTATAATTGAGGCTTTAATTATAGGAGGAAACATTTTCAATTCGCCATTATTTTTTCTGCTTAGAAATGCAGCACCCACTAGTAGTAAACTAACATAAGCTGGTCCAGTCCAATGAGGTAGGGTTTTTCTAAAAAGAGAGACAAATAAAAATACTCCAATCATAGGTAGAGATTGGAATAATAGGAAATGGAATTTCTTCTTTTCCAGAAAGCTTCCCTTATTTTTCCACCCATAGATAACTGCTATCCACACTAGTAAAAATACAACTGGGTTTTGGTAAAGAAATTCACCTAAAATTTCGGTTCCAATAAAGTCGAAACGAATGCCTTGACTCCCCATTCCCACTCTATCACCATGAAAGGTGAAGCTTATAAAATGGTGCATGTAGTTCCAGATTAAAACTGGGGAGAATACAATGACACTAATGATTCCAGCCGCATACAAGCTCAGGCTTTTAAACCAATTTCTATTATAAAATTGAATATATAGAAAAATACCTGGCCATAAAAAGAGGGTAGTGTATTTTGAAATCATTCCTAGGCCTATGGTCAAACCTAAGAGTAAAAAACGTCTTTTATTGGAGTTCACCATATCCTTATCGGGAAGAATATCTATCATTAAAAAGAGAGAAAAAATCCAGAAGAAAAGCTGAGGAGTATCGGGCATGATGAATACACCTGCAATTAGACTAGTGTATAGCGAAGAAGTATAGAGAATAGCTGCATACCAACCCGTTTTTTCATTCTTTATCCTACAACCTAGCTCAAAGATCAACCATGTATTTACAGCAGCAAAAAAAATGGAGGAGGCTCTCATTAAGAGAGTCGACTGAAGATAGGAGCCTAGAGAAAACAATTGAATAACCCAGCCAATCATTGGAGGGTGGTCAAAATGACTCCATCCAGGATATGCGGCATAGGTATAATAATACACTTCATCATTCCCCATTTCAATCCAATAGGCTAATATAATACGGACAATGGAGCTTATCAATATCAACCAAGCAAGAGCTTGGTATTTCTTGGGAATGATAATATTCATTATTGGAAACTAATCAGGTATACATCGAAAATAAGAGGAGCATTTGCGGGGATACTAGAGGAGCCTGAAATGCCATATCCCATATAACTTGGTATAAATAACCTGCCTCTTCCTCCTTTTTTAAATAAAGGAATACCAACTTGCCACCCTTGTATTACATTGGACAAAGGAAATGTTGCTGTGCCACTATCAAATTTAGTTCCGTCTAATAGATAACCAGAATATTGAACCGTTACAGTACTACCACTATTTGGGTGAATTCCATTGCCTTCCTTCGAAATAATGTATTGTAGGCCTGAGCTATGCATCTTTGCAGTAAGATCATTTTCAGTTAGGTACTTATTTATTAACTCAGTATCTATAGCTAATTGTTCTGATTGAGTATTGGTTTCATCTTTTTTACAGGATATTGATCCTATTAATACAAGGATTAATAATAGACTAGATAGTTTTTTCATTGCCATAAAATTTGCTGCAAATATAATTATTTTCGGTGCTATAAGATCTTAAAAATTCTCATGTTATTATTTGGTCTACTTCACACTTTATCAAGTTGTTAATTAGTGTTGGTAAGCCTTCGCCTGCTTTTTTGGCTATGCAGCTTATATTTTTTTTAAAAGAATACCCCTGAGCATTAGGATCGATATAATAAATGAGGGCATTGGTTTTGGCAAAGTTGATTAAGCCAGCAGCGGGATAGACAGCTAAACTCGTTCCAATAACAAGCATGATATCGGCTTTCCGAACTATCTCAGCTGCTTGGCTAATCCCTGGAACAGCCTCACCAAACCATACAATATGTGGTCTTAATTGAGACCCTTTTTGGCAGAGGTCTCCTTTTTTTAATTCCCAGTGGTCGAGGGCATAAACCAATGATTCATCAACAGTAGATCTTGCTTTTTTCAATTCTCCATGAAGGTGTAGAACACTGGAACTGCCGGCTCTTTCATGCAGGTCGTCTACGTTTTGTGTAATAATTTCTACATCAAAATGCTTTTCTAATTTCACTAAAGCTTGGTGCCCATTATTGGGTTCTACTTCAAATAATTGTTTTCTACGGAGATTATAAAATTCCAATACTAAATCCATATTCTCCCCCCATGCATTGGGACTTGCCACTTCCTCCATTCTATAGTTTCTCCAAAGTCCATTGGAGTCCCTAAAAGTACTGATGCCACTTTCAGCACTCATTCCAGCACCGCTTAAAACAACTATTTTTTTCATCTTCGTCCTTTTTAAAGGTTTAGTCAAATTTAAACAAAAATAAGGAGCCCTCATTGGGCTTTTTTTCTTACCTTAGATCATCTATGAGAGCATGTTACTTAAACGATTTTGGAAGGTTGAAGATTTGGTGTAATCATACTAAATGGCTTGGGTTTTTTCTAATATTACTTTTACATGTCTCTATGAGTTATGCACAGAAAGGAAAAAGCTATAAAATAGAGCCTATCGCTGCCAAAAAAATTCCTTTGAATGAAAAGTTGAGCCAAGGTCGGGTATCGGATATTGTAGAAGATGAAAGAGGTTTTATCTGGATTGGAACTTTAGATGGGCTTAATAGATACGATGGGTACCATGTGAAAATATTTAGGCATGAGTTTAACGATTCAAGTAGCTTAGACAATAATCAAATTCACAAAATAGTTTGCTCCAAAAACGGTCTGCTTTGGGTGTTAATGTTTTGGCCCCTTAAACAATCGGACAAAGTTATAGTTAGAAATCTATAAATTTGTACGATCATGACAGAAAAAAGAAAGTTTACAAAAGAAGAAAAGCTTCAATTAATAAAAGAAGCAGCCGAAAAAGGAGTAAAAATAACTCTTGAGAAACATGGGATTTACCCCGCTACATATTATTCTTGGAAGACGAAGTTTGAAAGTATGGGCGAAGCAGGGTTCCGCCATGGGATGACACCGGAACATTTGAAAGAGATTAATCGGTTGGAGAAAGAAAATGCTCTATTGAAAAAGCTCTTAGCAGAAAAAGAATTAGAAGGACATTTAAAAACAGAACTGCTAAAAAAGAAGTATGCCTGGGCGAGAAAAAAGAATTAGCTAGAAAATATATTGGGTTAGGATTAATACGCAATGTAGCCTTAGATATATCAGGAATAACTAAGCATCA
>NZ_JABKBZ010000279.1:0-531 GCF_013166635.1 Lentimicrobium sp. S6
GCTTCGCTCTGCTCGCAATCTCAGAATGTTCATTACGAAGAAGGTCATTGCGAGGAGGAACGACGAATCAATCTCTATAAATCTACTTCAAAATTACTTTCTGAACTATAGCTTCATTATCCGAAACCAACTGCACCAGGTATACCCCTTTAGCATTTGAAAGGGAAATACTCTGTAATTCTTGCTGGCTTAATGTACTAGAATACACCACTCGTCCCGCTAAATCATAAATGTATACTGAATTAAACTCATTAGAGGAGGTCTGACGAATATAGACTCGACCATTAGAACTATATACTTGTGCTTCTTGTTCAACGAGTTCATTTGTTGCGGTAGCTTTGAGGTGTAGTATGAAACGTTCCTCTGAATCGTTGGTGTTCCAATCGAAGTTATACGCTCCTGTACTTAAATCGTGAAAAATGTTGAGTTTGGTGTCTTCTAATTCAGCACTTGCAATGCCATCAGTATCTAAAACTCCTATAGAATATTTACCATTTGCTGTATTTTGAAATCCTAGCTGAATAATATCAG
>NZ_JABKBZ010000280.1:0-524 GCF_013166635.1 Lentimicrobium sp. S6
TTCTTGTGGGAATAATTTCGGTCATTTGTGGCGCAGTAACATGGAAACAAATGAGAGAGTTTGCTCAATCAAAAGAAGTATTTTTAAGAACATTTCTTCAGTTACCAAACGGGATACCTTCTGAAGATACAATAAACAGGTTGTTTTCAGCAATTGATAGCAATCAATTTGAAACTTGTTTTATTGATTGGGTAAATTCTATATCAACAGTATTGAAAGGTCAAGTCATTGCAATCGACGGGAAGTCAATAAGAGGTGCTAAGTCCGCAGGAAAGAAATCTCCAGTTCATATGGTTAGCGCTTGGGCAAGTCAAAATAATTTGGTTTTGGGTCGAGTAAGAGTAAATGAAAAATCAAATGAAATAACAGCAATTCCAGAGCTGATAGAAAAACTGTGTATTTCAGGCAATATTATCACTATTGATGCCATGGGAACTCAAACTGATATCGCCGATAAAATTAAAGAAAGTGAAGCAGACTATATTTTAGCTGTTAAAGGAAATCAAGAACAATTATTAGAGCAA
>NZ_JABKBZ010000281.1:0-494 GCF_013166635.1 Lentimicrobium sp. S6
AGTGTTTGTTTAAGCACAGAAACAGAAACTTACTACAGCACAGATTTAGTAATAGACACCATGGAAACCCAATGGTTATTAATACCTGAGGAGGCTGGAGAAATCACAGAAATGCACGATAGTGTCTTAATTGCTTGGAACCCCAATTTTCAAGATACCGCTTGGCTACAAGTAAGAGCAGTAAACGAGTATGGCGAGAGTGCCTACTCCGCACCCAAAGAAATTATTGTTTACCCTCCCCTCATTATAGCAGACATTACAGGTCCCGATAGCCTTTGTTCTGCCAGCAATACACAAACCATTTTCACTACCACACTAGAAGATGAGAGCCAAGAAATCAACTGGTATCTACAGCCAGAAAGCTCTGGAACTATCCTAAACCAAAAAGATACTGCCATTATCACATGGAACCCAACATACGAAGGACAAGTCAATCTAAAAACAGGAATCCTCAATAAATGTGATATAGAGGAGTTTTCTAATGAGAAAGAAGT
>NZ_JABKBZ010000029.1:0-61545 GCF_013166635.1 Lentimicrobium sp. S6
TGAACTAAAAAACATGTGCCAAATTGAACATTCTAGGCACAGAAGTTTTGAAAATTTTATCTCCAATATTATCGCCGCTCTTATCGCATATTCATTCTTTGCTAAAAAACCTTCTATAAAATATGATTTGGAGAAAGACGATCAATTAGCTCTGTTTTTATAATCGAACTCGGGTTAGAAGAGATCTATATTCAACAAAGCCAAATATCAGATCTAAAACCATTATCGGAAGCTATAAATTTACAGGTGATTATGTTTCATGAAACAGGAATTACTTCACTAGAACCCATTATGAATCTGCCCAAACTCTCCATCATTAGTTTAGGCAAAACCAAGGTTCCACAAGAAGAAATAGAGGCTTTTAGCTTAGCTCATCCCCATTGCGAAATACATCAATAAAATAAAAACCTATGAAAAAGTTTTTTAAATATTTAATTCTTGTCATTATCATCATCATTGGACTGTCCTTCTTTTTTGATCTTAATTCTGCACATATTGAAGAAGTGAAAGTTTGTGATCAAATAAATGGTAGTATCTGCCAGATAGACAAACCCATTTTCGAAACCAATACCCCACAAATCTATGTGAGTTGTGAGTTAAAGAATCCTCCTGGGGAAACGCAGGTTCAGTTTTCATGGTTTTATTTAAAAAATGGTAGAACAGAAATTGACGCAGTTGTTTTGACTAATGGTGATGAAATAGGAAATGTAGATATGTATTCCTCTTTAAACCGACCTAATAACGGTTGGCCAATAGGAGATTACGAAGTAGAAATAAAAATTTTAGACACCGAGAAAGACCCTATAATCAAGTCTTTTTATGTAAGATAAGCCCAAACGCAGTACATTCAATAAGGATTGCTTTGGAAAGTGAAGATGAGGAGAACCCGGAATATTTATTTCGGGTTTATTTTTTTACTTTTGATTCCGAATTAAACACATGCAAAAATGAATTTATATAATTTAAACAGAGGGTTTCTGACTGTATGCATCAGCCTCCTATTTCTAAATGGATTTGCCCAAAACCCCGCCAATCATCCTGATACTTTAGATACCTATTTAACAAAGGCATTCACAGATTTCGAACTTCATGGATTATCGGTGATGGTTATTAAAGACGATAAAGTAGTTTTTGACAAAAACTGGGGTACTGCTGGTTATGGTGAAGATGTAGGTAGCGAATCCCTTTATAATATCGCCTCATGTACCAAAGCATTTACAGGTGCTGCCATGGCAAAATTAGTTAATGATGGCCTTTTGCACTGGGATGATTTAGTGATAGATTATTTGCCTGAGTTTAAATTAGCCGACCCCTATATCACCACTCATTTAACCATTGAAGATCTATTAGTTCACAGAAGTGGCTTGGGTACTTTTTATGGTGATTTACTCTGGTACGAAACCAATAGAACTGATGAAGATGTGATAGAAAGGCTTCAATATTTACCCATCACGAATCGTTTTCGCGATCAATATGGCTATCAAAACACCATGTATATGGTTGCAGGTGAGATTTTGAAAAAGGTAACAGGACAAACTTGGGAAGAATATATTCAAGAAAATCTACTTGATCCTTTAAAAATGGAATCTACTGTAACTTGTGGAAATAAACTAGAGGAGGGCTCTAATATTGCATATCCTATGATTGATGATAAAGAAATAGGTTTTAGTATGAAAAGACATCATGCTGCTGCTTCTATATTTTCCAGTACAGCAGATTTGAGTTTATGGGTAAGGATGCTTTTAAATAATGGCATCATTGAAGAAGATACCATCCTCCCTGCTCATGTGATTAGAGATATGATGGCTCCAAGAACCATGAAATCGGTTAATGGATTAAGAAGAATGACTGGTGCCCAATTTAGTACCTATGCTTTAGGCTGGAATGCTTGGGATCATAATGGTGAAAAGGTGGTGGAGCATGCAGGTGGAATGCCAGGATATATTTCTCAAGTGACTCTTGTTCCTCAAGAAAACTTAGGAATCATTATTTTGACCAATACATTAACTAGCGCACCCACAGCTATGGAACTTTATATCCTTGATTCTTATCTAAAAGAGGAATCCACTGATTGGGCATCTATGTTTGTTGGATTCAAAACCAGAGGAGAAAAGGCTGAAAAAGAAGCTTTAGTAAGACGAGAAGAATCGAGAGTACTGGACACAGAGCCCAGTTTAGAGATTGAGAAATATTTAGGAACATATGAAGACAAAATGTATGGTAAAGCCATCATTTCTTTGAAAGATAAGCAACTTCATTTAGTTTTTGAGCCTGCCAAAGAAATGTTTTATTCTGATATGGAGCATTGGCATTTCGATACCTTCAAGGTTCATTTTGCCGACCCCTTCTTACCAGCTGGATATATGAGCTTCGATTTTGATTCCAGAAGAAATATAGAAGGATTTAAAATTGACTTAAAAAGCAATGATTTCCACTTCTTTAATCTGGATTTTAAGAAACTAGATTAGATTATCTGTTGTGATAAAAGTAAAAGCAGGAATTTGAATCATCAAATTCCTGCTTTTATTTAATTCAGATGCTTTTAAAATCTGTATGCTACACTTAGTAAAGCTGATGAGCTAGATAATCCTATATTTAATCCTGACTCATCCATTTCAGTATCATCATTTTCATATTTCTCGTATTTTGTACTTGTAGAACTAGTATAATAGTCTGCACCTGGTAATAACTCAACTCCAAAAACAAATCGTTGATTGAGTGCATAGTTAAAACCTAAAACAAAATTCAAACCAACACTATACCTTTTATCCTCTATAGTTCTTCTTAATTCAGATTCTGAATCAAACTCCTCATCCAAACTACTTGAATACGTGCCAGTGATATCCATTCCATAAATGAAATTAAGATGCTCATCAATTGAGGCATTACACTGCTTTCCAAATCCTATTCCAAATCGATTATACTTGTGCGAGTTTTCTTCATACTCACCTTTTTCTTTATAGTTAGTTGTAGTTCCGTATATTGACTTCAGTCGCCACATTGATTTCTGATGTCCAAATTTATACATGACTCCAAAATTATCTAAATTTTGAAAAACTAGACCTAATTCCTGTTGCTTTATTTTTTCTTGTGCAGATGCAGTTAATATAGAAACTGAAACTGCTATTAATATAATTAGTTTTTTCATTTTAATGTTTTATTGGGTGATAATACTTAAATAGATTAAGTTTTTTTATTTTTATAATTAAAACCTATAAGCAAAATTCAATAATGCTGATGAGCTTGATAATCCAATTTGAAAATATGAGAGGTCATACTCTTTATGATTAAAAGACTCTTGATTTGATTCTTCCAGACGTTTTCCTATTGAATAGGAAGCACCTGGCAATAATTCAAAACCAAACACAAAGCTTTCTCCTATTAAATAATTAAATCCTAAAATACAATTGAGGCCAAAACCAAATATTTTCCTTTCTGTGGTATACAAATCACTTTGATCATATTCTTGTTGTTTAAAGTAATAACCATAAGAAGCCTCAATATCTGCTCCATAAATAAAACTAATTCTTTCGTCAATAGGAGCAGTGTATTGCTTACCAAAACTAAGTCCAAGACTAGTCCCTTTATGAATTATTTCATTTTGATACTGATCTTGATTATACAAAACTTGTTTTATTTCATCCTTCATTGTACGGATATATACAGACTTCAATCTCCACATAGAATTTTGATCCCCGAACTTATACATTAATCCAAAGTTGTTGAAATTTCGAAATACAAGCCCCAATTCTTTCTGTTTCACCTTTTCTTGGGCAGTAACAGACAATATGGCCATGGATATGACCATCAATAAAATTATTTTTTTCATTGTAATCGTTTTTAATAGGTTGGTTAATAAATCAAATGATATTTGGATATCCAAGAGGCATAATTACAAGAAGTATGCCATAACACATATTAAACGTTATAATTCATTTAATTATCACCATGTGTTTATTAAGGAAAGTTAAATATTAAAACAATACTGTCCAATACATCTTCCATTTTAAATAAGATTCTTCACCTCATTGCATTTCGTTCAGAAAGACAGTGTCGTAGGAGGTGATATGGAGTAAGAAGGGTTTTGCTTTTCTCAATGCCAAAAGCAAAACCCTTCTTACTATTCCGTTGCCAAAACAATAGTCATTCCGATGCGCAGCGAGGAATCTTTTATAATGATTAGGACACAATTGATATTATGAACTAAAATGAAATCATCCTAAATAAGCAAGCGAATTTTAAATAAAGACTATATAAACTAGATTGCGTTTTACTTTTGCAGCCGAAAAATCACATCAATCAAATGATCAATCAAATGAGATTTAAATTTATTTTAATCGCCTTATTAATACCTGTATTTATCTGGGCTCAAGAAGGAGAAAAAGAAAAGGCCAAGATTAGCCTAAGTGGCTTTGTTAAGGCCGATTATATTTTCGATAGCCGCCAAAATATAGAAGGCCGTGAAGGCTTTTATATTGCCTATCCAAAACCTAAAGTATATGATGCCAATGGGATTGATATCAACAACCATCCATCGAGCAATCAATATGGAATGACCTCAAGATTAGGTTTTAAAACAGATGGAATTACTGTATTGAATGCGAAAAGCATGGCTTATATTGAAGGTGATTTTACTGGCCCTAGCAATGCACACAATAATACCTTACGTCTACGCCATGCTTATATCAAACTCGATTGGAAAAGCAATAGTTTATTGGTGGGTCAATATTGGCATCCAAATGATGTGCCTGAAATGATTCCCAAAATTCTTTCTTTAAATACTGGTGCCCCCATGCACTCCTTTTCTCGTGGACCACAAATTAGATTCACTCAAAATATGGGACCTATTAAATGGATAGCTGTTGCTTATGCTCAGAGAGATTTCACGAGTACGGGTCCTCAAGGAGTAAGTAGTAAATATTTAAGAGAAGGTATAGTTCCTGATTTAAGTTTACAAGCCCATTGGACACATAAAAGCGTCTTTGCTGGTGTTGGAGTAAATTACAAAAGACTTCATTTTAGAAGCATGACCTTAGACAACCAATTGATGACCGATGATGTTCCAGCTTTATCCGCTTTGGCTTTTATTAAGGTGAAACATAAGAAATGGGATATTAGGTTGCAAGGAGTTTGGGGCGAGAATTTATACGACCATTTAATGCTTGGAGGAACGGCCATTGCTTCAGTGGATAGTTTAAATGCGCAGATTGAATATTCGAATATGACCGCCATTTCGGCTTGGTCTACTATTTATTATCAGTTTGGCAAATTGAAAGTTGGTGTTTTTGGAGGAATAGCTAAAAACCAAGGAAGCCCTAAAGAAATCACAGGTCCTGTTTACGCAAGAGGAACAGATATAGATTATGTTTACCGTGTAAGCCCACAGTGGTATTATACAGTCAAAAACCTAACCATCGCCAACGAATGGGAATACACGGTAGCTGCCTATGGAACACCAGATTCTTATGGGAAAGTTAATGATACTTATGAAGTAGGTAATTTAAGATTCACCTTATCATTAATCTATGCTTTCTAGATTTTGGATGACAAAAAACAGGCTGTTCAAATGAATTGAACAGCCTGTTTTTTTATATCTAATGAATACTATTTTCTATTTCCTCGCTTATACATTTTTCAAGAAGCATCATCAATTAATAGATTCCAGCCCTATTATAGATCTATCAAATCGTTTTTAATAGCAAATTTTACCAAATCGATAGTGGATTTAAGTTCCAATTTTTGGAGGATGTTATTCTTGTGAGTCTCCACAGTACGAACACTAATAAATAATTCGTTTCCGATTTCTTTATATGACATTCCATCTGCGATAAGTTTTAGAATTTCTCGCTCTCTTTTGGTTAGGCTACCTAATCTTGAGTTATTGAATTTCTCTTCCTGATTGCCTGCCTTTTTAATGTAATCCATTAAAATAGTATTGGGAATCTTCTCACTCAAATACTCAAATCCTTGATTGACTTTTTTAATCGCCTCCACTAAATCTTCTCTCATGCTATCTTTAGGAAGAAAGCCTTTTGCGCCAGCTCTAATGCTTTTAAAGATAGTCTCTTCATCAGTGTAAGAAGAGAAAACAATGATTCTTATTTGAGGAAAATCTTTGGTTAAAATACCTGCTATCTCTATTCCAGACATTTTGGGTAATGAAATATCCAATATGATAATATCAGGCTTTATAAATTTAAGCTTTTCAAATAATTCATCACCATTGGAAGCTTCCCCAACAATTTCTATATCGTGTTCCTTAATGAGAAGGGCAAAAATACCATCTCTAACTATCTGGTGATCATCCACCAGCAAGACTTTGATCTTGCTCATAATTTTTGTTTTTCTTTCTATTGCTAAGATAAATAAAAAAGCTCAGCTACAAAAAAAAGCTTCTGTTAAGAAGCTTTAATAATTTAGATGACGTTTTCAAACTGTCGTAGGAACTTCAAATCGTTCTCAAAAAACAGTCGTAAATCTTTAATTTGATACTTGAGCATAGTAATTCTTTCAATGCCCATACCGAAAGCAAAACCAGTATATTCTTCACTATCTATTCCAGCGCTTTTCAAAACATTAGGGTCCACCATTCCGCAACCTAGGATTTCTACCCAGCCAGTGTATTTACATATATTACAGCCTTTTCCACCACAAATGTGGCAAGATATATCCATTTCGGCAGAAGGTTCGGTAAACGGAAAGTAACTAGGTCGAAGACGAATTCCTGTCTCCTCTCCAAACATCTCTTTTGCAAAATACATGAGGGTCTGTTTTAAATCGGCAAAACTGACATTCTTATCTACATATAAACCTTCTACTTGGTGAAAGATACAATGTGCACGAGCAGAAATGGCTTCGTTACGAAAAACACGACCGGGGAAAATACTTCTAATAGGAGGCTTTTGATTCTCCATCACTCTTACTTGAGTTGAAGAAGTATGAGTTCTCAAGGCGATATCTGGATTTTTCTCGATGAAGAAAGTATCTTGCATATCGCGTGCTGGATGTTCTTCAGGGAAATTTAGCGCCGTAAAATTATGCCAATCATCTTCTATTTCTGGTCCTTCGGCCACATTAAAACCAATGCGAGAGAATATTTCTATTATTTCATTTCGCACTAATGATAAGGGGTGACGACTACCCACTTCAGCATTAACCGGCATAAATAAATCTAAATAGTCACCAGATTCTACTTGTAGACTCTCCAGTTGCTCTTTAACTTCAGTGATTTTATCCTGTACAGCATTTTTTAAATTATTTAAGAGTACACCCATTTCTTTACGATCCTCTTTCGCCACATTTCTAAACTCACCAAAAAGAGCAGGAATAATTCCTTTTTTACCTACATACTTTATTCTGAAGGCTTCTAAATCCTCCATCTTCTGAAGGCTGAGCGCCTCCACTTCTTTAATATATTCTTTTACCTGGTCAATCATTGTTTGCTACTCCACTATTTTAATTTTCATGCTCACTGTTTCCAAGGGTTTATCTGCTCCACCAGTTTGCACTAATGCTATTTTATCTATTACATCGAATCCTTCTGTAATTTCACCATACACGGTATATCCACCATCTAAATGTGGCGTACCACCAAGAGTACGATAAACCGCTCTTTGTTCTTCTGAATATTTATATCCGCTCATATCTATACCTTCCGATTCCATTTGCTGAATTAACTTAGGCATATAAGCATTGATATAAGCACGGTCTCTAAGTCTTTGCAAGGAATCGATGGTTTTATAAACCTTTGCATTTTCAGGACGAGTACAATACTCCCTAATGATTCCCATCTGAGCACCCTGATTCATACGCTGTTCCATATTATCCATCATGGCATCACTCACCGGTTTCCCCTGAACAATATAAAATTGAGAGCCACTAGATGCTTTTGTAGGATTCACATTGTCGCCCATACGAGCAGCAGATAAAGCGCCTTTTTTATGGACATATTTTTGAGGTAAAAATTCAGCTGGGACTTTATAACCTGGGTCAGGCCTCCCATCTTCATTTCCCCCACCCTGTATCATAAAATCTTTTATAACACGATGGAATGGAGAGTTCTCATACCATCCTTCGTTAACTAGTTTAATAAAGTTATCCCTATGGGCGGGAGTTTCATTATAAAGTTCTCCTTTCATATTTCCATAAGGAGTTTCTATAATAAATTTTATGCGAGTCTCTTGTGCGATAGAAACACAGAAAATTAAACTAAATAAAACGAGATATAATGACTTTTTCATAGAACTATATTTTACAGACCTTGGTAGGTCTTTCTAATATTTTTACTTATTTCTTCAAATTCTGAGGTTTCCAGTTTAAGCTTTGGCTGTTTAAAATCGATATCATATACCGTATTAATAGGAATAAGATGAATGTGAGCATGAGGAACCTCTAAGCCAAGTACAGCCATACCTATCCGCTTACAAGGCACATTAGCCTCTACTGCTAAGCCAACCTTTTTAGCAAAAACAATCATCTCGGCCAAATCTTCATCTTCAATATCAAAGATATAATCTGTTTCTACTTTTGGTATTACTAGAGTATGACCTTTTACAAGAGGATTGATGTCGAGGAAAGCATAAAACTTGTCGTTCTCTGCTATTTTATAAGAAGGAATTTCTCCATTTACTATTTTTACAAATATGGAACTCATAAGGCTATCTATCTTGATACTTCAATTATTTCGAATGGAATGGTACCTGCAGGAACATTAATATCAACAATATCTCCCACTTTCTTTCCAAGCAATCCTTTAGAAATTGGCGAACTAACAGAAATTTTTCCTTTTTTTAAATCGGCTTCATTTTCAGGAACCAATTGATAAGCCATTACAGCGCCATTTTTAAGATTCTTAATCTTCACATTAGATAAGATTAATACTTTAGAAGAATCCATCTTTGATTCGTCGATAATGCGTGCATTTCTAACTACGGCTTGCATTTTAGAAATTCTCATTTCCAGCATGCCCTGAGCCTCTTTTGCAGCATCATATTCAGCATTTTCAGACAAATCTCCCTTATCTCTAGCTTCAGCAATTTGACGAGAAATGGAAGGGCGTTCTACAGTGATCAATTGATTAACTTCAGCTTTTAGCTTGTTTAATCCTTCTTCTGTAAAATATTTTATTTCTGACATTTTATTATTTTTTATCTGATTCATTAACTAAGAAAAGACCCTTATTTTCATAAGAGTCCTTTCTTTTTACAAAGAAACAAAATTTCTTAATATCATCACGCTAATAAGATAGCGTAATTCTTTAGAGGTCTAAACGAATACCAATACGGTGTATTCCGTCGAAAACTTTAGTTGCTTGATAAGAATAATCAATACCAATATGTGTACCTTCTTCTTTATTTAATGGCACTTGAACACTAAAACCACCACTAAAACCTCTATGAAGAGTTAAACTCTCAAGTTCATCATTTATTTTATCCTCATAGGTGTATCCAGCGCGTAATAACACAATTTCTCTAAGTGAAAACTCACCACCTAGAATATATTGGTCATTGGTGAATGAATTAGAAACGAAAGTTCCTGCAAGGGTAAATTTACTTACTTCACCAATAAGGAAATCGTAACCTAAACCGATATTCAACTGAGCGGGTAATTCAAATTTCTCACCTCTCCATTCTGTTGTAAAAGCATTTGCTTGACCTGGAAGAAAAGATTTAACTGAGATACCATCTCCTGAATAAATCATTGGAGTACCAATATTCTTTAAAGCTACACCTAATTTAATGTTATCGTTTGGTCCAGTGATGTATTGAATACCTGCATCAATAGCTAAACCTTGAGCAGAAACATCGGAAGTAGATTCAGAAATAATCTTCACTACTAAACCACCATGAATACTACTAGAAAATGACTTAGCATAAGCTAGATTAATATTAATAGAAGAGGGAGTATAAGTACCCGCTCCTCCTTCTGGTTGCTGTGTTGTTGTACGATCAATGGTTCCAAAATTCATACTCATGATACTTAATCCGAAAGCACCAGATTCTCCAACCTTGGAGGCTAGACCAAAGGAGTAAATTCCAATGTCTGCAGCACTTAGATAGTTTGTATATGTTAAACCAACATCTAAACCTTTAGTTTGAGCTAAACCACCAACGTTACCAAAGATGGCTTCGAGTCCAGTTACTGTAGCCGAACCTGCATTACCCCAACCAGTTGTTTTTGCCCATGGATTGATCAGGAGCTCTGAAGCGCCAGCCTGACCTGAACGGTCTTTATTCCCGGCAAAGGCCTCCTGATGGGGCAGTATGATTGATGCAATGAATAATACCGCTATTGAGATTTTATATAGACTTTTCATACTATGTATTTTTATTTTTTCTATAATCAAATTATTTGCCTTAAAATTAAATTAGAATGTGTTCAAGTCAGATTTACGTAACATTCCTAACCACTTAATAACACGTTCTTTTTTAGTTCCATTGAAATCAGCTTCAACATGTATTAAATACATACCTCCGGCAATTGGAACACCAGCAAAGTTTTTTAAATCCCATTCAACAGATGTTACAGCATTGTCTTTTTGGAACTCACGTATTTTGGTACCAGCCAAATTATAAATGGTCACCGAACATTTATCTGGCAAGTTGGTAATTTTAATTCTATTATCAAGAGGAACTGTTTCGTAAGTTGAATATGCATAATATGGATTTGGTACCGCTCTAATCATGTCCATATCCTCATCGTAAGCAGTTTCTACACCATAATCAGTAGCATCCTCTCGTGTAGAGAATTGATATAATGGATAATTATTATTCACTTTCCCATAAACAGTTTCAACAGTATCAGGAATAGGGATTCCAGTATAATGACGAGCATAGGGCTTGGCCACTCTGATTTTAACTTTCACATCATTATTAAGGAAGCTATTCTGATCTGCATAAGGAATAGTAGTCCACATACCAGTACTAAATATTTGACTATAGGCAAACATTGGGAATACAGATGTAACAGCTGCTTCCAACTCATCACGATAAGATTTTCCAGCATCATAGGCAGGGAAAGTCATTGAAGCTACTTGTTGATTGCCTTCAAATTGGCCAGGTCTCATCACATATACGTAATGCATCCCTCCAAATAAAATACTACCATCAATATTGCTAGTTACACTCGCAGTTGGATTCCATTTCATATCACGTCCATTTTCTGCTGATAACCAAGAGTTCTCACCATAAATGATATTCAATCGTTCACCTGTTTCCACATTAATAGCATATCCAGGGAACCAACCCATACCATGAGAGCTAATATAATTGGCATCTTCTTCATTATCTGAAGGCTCTGCACCAAGCTCAGCAAAGTTTCCATCTTTATCAATAGAAGGGCTTGCTCTAAGACCAAAACGCTCTACACCACCTTCAGATAAACTTCTATCATGTTGCATTTCAATAACAGGACAACGTGTCCATTTACTCTTATCAGATGTGATTACAAAATCGATACTTGAAATATTTGATAGCGGATTATCTGCCCTAGAATCTTTATCAAATGCAGGACCATAATCATTTTGATTATAGGCAGCTGTCATAGAATAAGGAGCCCAAGTACCACCAACAATTCCTTCAAAATTGGCATTTGGATCCCAAGGATTTGATTGACCATTCATATCATCGTCAGCCGCATCTCCAACATCACCAGCAAATGATGAACCAGCACGAATCCAATCGAATGCAGTACCAGGGAAATCAAAATCTCTTTGTCCACCAAACCACTGGTTTGAACTATCGGCAAATAAAATTTCGCTAGATAATACATTATTATTTGGAGCTAAAACATCATAAACTGATATTTGATCTGTACCATCGGGACGCTTACCAACTAAATAAGGACCAGAATAATAAATCTGTTCTAAATTAACTGCAAATCCTAGGTCTCCGATAATTTGTTCATTTCTTGTGATAATACTAGTTTCACTTCTGTAAATTTCACCAGTTTCTACATCTTTCAACTTCCAGCCTGAAACATACATCGAAGCAGTATCACCACCACTAATGATAGCGAGGTTACCAGTAACATCATAATTTAATTCTCTATACATAGAATCGAAACGAAGCTCAAACTGACCACCTTTAACATTTAATGGGTCAACCACTCTAATATCAACTGGACCATAACCACGTTTATATTTAGCTTCATAAGCAATAGGATAAGTATCAGTTCCCAAATGATTAATAGAATCAGCAGGAGGACGAGACATTATTTCATCTATAGTTTCATCAGTTAACTCAATAATCATATTACCATTACCTTTTCCTTCTATTCTAGTAATTTGAGGTTGGTCACCATAAGAGGAGTTCACAACAGCACCATTAACTGGACGATGAGGAATAACGGTATAAGTTTTAATATTTTTTCTACCAGACAAGTAAGGAAGTTTTTGACCATAAAGGCCATTCAATACACCTGGTTCCTGAGTATAAGTCATAAAATTATTATGAGCATAAGCTAAGGCAGAGAAATAATACTGCTTATTATTTACCAATTCTTTAGAGCCTTCTGCAAAGGCATCTTCAGTAAGCATAAAAGAGTGGCTAATTCCATTATCAGAACCATCAACGGCCAAAACAGGTACGGATGCACTTAATGACTCGTCAAACTCATAATTAATTAAACGACCAATACCATTTTTAATATCGTACTGAGCAATTAAACGGGCTTTATCTGCATCACGGAAATCTTCAACAGTAACAGAAGCATCACTTAGTTGATAAATTTGATATCCTTCAAAAGAATAATACTCATCCCATTCTACGGTATCAGGAGAGTTAATATTAGGATCTTTTTCTCTATAAGCTTCACCGTAGTTATTACTGGTCTCTCTATTTGAGATATAAAAGATAACTTCTTGATCTAATTCACTAAAGGTTAAATCTGGAGCATTAGGACCATCAATAACTTTAAAACAGTTATCGAATAGCGCTTGACATTTATCATCAACTACACGCAGTAATTCAACAGATGCAAATGGCCCCCCTGAAGCAGCACGTGCCCAAGGAATACCAACAGTAATATAGTTGACAGCACCAGACTCTAGTACGAAAGGACCAGCAGATTGCATAAAACGTCTATCAGCAGGTTGGTTACCAGCTTCTTCTTCTGTCCAATATTTACCATCTTGGTTATATCCACCATTAGGAGGAAGAGAACCAGTACCCCAATTCCAAGGGTCAGAATTGCCAGGGAACATAAAATTAGTTTCAGGACCAACAGCACCAGAAGAAACGTGAGCATTACCACCATACATCATTTGAGTATTATCCTTCCAGATACCTCTAAGTAGGTTATAATATTCAGGAGCTGAACTAGGATCACTCATATAGGCTGCACCACCATTATTATGGTAAACAAAACGTCTCATACCATAACGTTCATCATCAACAATACCATTACCAAAATTCACTCCATTGATACTCTCATCAACGATTTGAACTTCTTCGATAGTATCACCTGTTACAATATCAGTAATATAGGTATATTTAGGGTTATCCGTTTGATCAGGATCTAAATAAGGTCCTTGGAAGAAGTCAACACCAATTGCAGGTGGTTGAGAACCATAAGATTCTGGCTCATTGTTTCCATCAACAGCTTTACCATTATAACAATAACCTAATCCACGACCAACATCACAACCTACATAATCATCATCAGCTTTACCTAAATCGGTATCTACCCATGGTGAGAAATAAGTTTCCGTTAATCTAAATGTAGAACGGTTAATAATTTCGTAACTATAAAAAGTCATGTTATTGACTACATCATTAGTCGCGAAGGCAAAAGCCTGACCTCTAATTTCTAAACCAATAGCTGCACCTTCAGATTCGGTATGTGCATTACCCTTATCGTTGAACACCCACCATAAAGTCTGGTCACCTTTTAAAACCTGGTCAACCAAAATACCACCAGTTACAATACCTATCTCAGACTCTCTAGTTTGAGCAGGCACATAATTTGGATCATCTTTAAAATTGATAGGGCAAAGTTCATTATATACATCATAATAAGGATAATCACCATTTTCAGGGTCATAATCACCATCTTTATCCATATCGAAGAATGGAGCTAAGTAATAACTTTGATTCAATGAAACATCACCATGGGCTGGCCACTCATAAAAAGATTCTGGTATTGCATAACCTGGGAAATCTTCTTCTTTATTTTCAGAAGCCCACCAAGCTAGGAATAAATCCACTTCCTCACGAGTTACCTTAAAATGCTTGTCGTATTCAGCACAAGTTTCTGAATCAATAGCTGCTGTTCCATCCACAGTAAGTGGACCAGTCCAGTAATCGATACCATCTTGTCTAAACTTCTGAGCAGCTAACTTTAGCTGACCATTAACATCCAGTCCACCAATCCATAAGGCTCCTGCGAATAAAGATGTAGCAGTTCCTGCTGCTGGAATAAAATATTGTGATCCGATACCTCCTGGAAGATCCCACCACATATCTCCGCCAGTATTAATTCTGGCTCTCACATTATTGACATCCAAAAATCTATAACTGGTAGCTTGAGTACAACCTGCCGCTGTGGATTTAACATGATTTGCTGACTTATTGGTTCCTTGATGCTCTCTTGCATTAACAGGTGCCAGAACTGAGAAACTCAATAAAATCAATAATAACCTGTATATATTTTTCATTTCTTTATTTTTTTTCATTTCCAAAATATAGTTCAGCATCTAATTAAAAGTTAAACATTACACCTAAACGAATAGTACGTGGAGAGCTATAATTACCAGGGTTATTTACAAAAGACTCATACAATAATCTATATGATTCCTCATTTAACTGCTGAGAAATTTCACTTTGCCACTGAGGTGCTGTTAAATAACCATCATCATCTGGGTTACCAGTGTATGAATAAACTGATTGAATATTTTGAGAATTCAATATATTATTGATTGAAAAATAAATATTCATATAAGCCTGACGACCATTGCCACCTTCTTTTAATTTGAATTTGATATCCTTATCAATTCGTAAATCCATACGGAATGTCCATGGAATCCTAGAACCAAAATAAGTACCTTTTAAGATATTCGATGTTGCACTACCAACAGCATAAACATTTTCTGATCTGGTATAAGGAGTACCACTACCACCATTAAAGGTAAGAGAAACACCAGTATTTGCTAATAATTGTACGGGAGCTTTACCAGATTTATCTCTGCTTATAACAGGACCGTCATAAGTCTTTCCACCACCATAACGATAGTCTAATACTAAGTTAATGGCATGGCGTCTATCCCAAGCAAGTGGATTCACAGAACGTAGATTTGGTAAACCTGAGTTTACCAATGCTGCTGCAGTAGTTGTAGAAGAACCTGTACCTTCAGCAAACTGTAAAGTATAGGCCGCTCTAACTCTAACATTTTTTGTTCTTCTTAAGTCATAAGTTAAGGTTAAACCTTTAACGGTACCAAAGTCAATATTTTTATAAGTATAATAATCCTTTGGATAAGCACCAGCATAACGTGAGTATTGAACCAAATTTCTAATTTCCTTATAATAAGCCGCAATACTTAAAGAAGAAGTATTGGTTAACTTCTGAGTAAAACCTAATTCATAATCAATGGTTTTCTTTGGCTTCAAATTAGGATTATTGAATGTAGTAGTCTGAGTATAGAATAAATACTGAGCGGGATCAAAACGAATATTTCCTAATGGTCTTTGAGTTAAGATATCGTAATGTGCAAAGAATAAAGCTTCATCAGAAATTGGGAAAGAGAACGAAATACGTGGCATATAAGCCCACTGTGGTTCATAATCTTGGAAGGCATCTTTACTTAAAGCTTGATTGGTATTGGTATTCTGTAAATAAGGAGAAACTCCTGAACCTTGATCAAGTTGAGCAGGATCCTGAATAACAGCTCCTAATTCATTATACCAAGTATCGCCATTACGGTAACCAGTAATACTTGTAGGATTAGCCACATTATCAACATAAACAACATATTCTTCTCCAATATTACCTGGTCTAGAATCACCATTATTCATTTTGTTATAATCGGCTTGGGTTAATTCTCCAGCAGTTCTTGCAGGGAAAAATAAATAGGGATCTTTTAATGTTAATTGATTCGCATCAAATCTATCCACACGTAAACCAACGTTTACAACCAAGTCACCATTAAAGTCAAATTTATCTTGAATATAACCTGCCATATAAATAGGCTCATAAGCGCCAGCATGACGCAAGAAATCGCCATTATCATCTTGCTTGGTATAGAAATCATCAAAACTTTGTTTACCAGTTAATTTTTCACCAGTATAATCATATCCATAAGAACCCATTAAAGAAGTATTTCCACCTTCTTGATAAAGCTCATCTGCACTAAACATATTGATATCATAAAGATCTGAACCAACCGAAATAGTTGTCATCTTTCCATCTCTATCATAAACATTTATGGTTTGATTCTCCATATCATATGAGTCGATATCAATAAAATCGACTCCAGCAGGATCCAGACCCAATTTAACTCTTAGGTTTCTATCGAATGTTCTTTGACTTCCACCATCGAACTTTCTATAATAAAGCACAGTATCGAGAAATTGTCCGCTTGGGGCATCATCAGCATGATAAATACCATCGGTATATACCAAATAAGGATTATCAGTATCTAATTCACCAATATGGAAATTGGTTAAACCTCTCATCAAGGTCCACAAACCTCTTGGCCCATAATTAAAAGAGCGTGAAGACTGTTGCTCATATTGGAAACCAAACTTCACTTCATGAGAAGCAATATCTAAAGCAGCAGCAACATTTACTCCTAATTGTGTTTGCTCAAATTCTTGATATCCATTAGAAACAATACCAGGGGCAGTAAACATTCCGTATATAAGACCCTGAGAACCAGGAGTCTGACCATTTAAAAGTCCATTACCTAGCGAAATCATATCAAGGTTAGAATGGAAAAAGGGATTCGGAAATAAATCATAATACTGAGCGGTATGATTTGCTAAAGCGATATTCTCTTGAGATGGGGTAAATAAAACTAAGGTATCAAAATCCCAAGAATTCAAATGTTTCACATTAGGAGTATTGGTAATGGTATCGAAGCGATTCTCGTAAGAAGAAGACTTCAATGACTCATACTTACCTAAATAACCATATTTAAACAAATCGTCTTTAAACTTATCTGATTCATTTTTAAATTTTCGTTGAGAATAATCCACTTGTACAGAATAGAAGAAATTTTTCATGATACTAGTACTTTCCTTTTTAGAAGGAAACCTCTGAGTAAAACGACCATAAGCTCTCCATGTATAATCAGTAGATACTGAATTATTATCCCAGTTAAACATAGTGTTCCTGTAGCTATAATTTTTTCCTTTACTATAATTAAAAGAACCACCAAATGTAAGTGTAGTATTATCTGAGGTCTTAACATCAAGCTTTGCAGATACGTTAGCACTTAAATTATCAGTATTAGGATTGTTTTTTACATTTTCCACATCATTTGCAGTAGTAAATTCTGCATTCTGATAAATACCAAAACCAATACCTGCAGGACGAACTGGAGTACCATGTAAATAACTCTGAAAATCATCAGTGGCTTTATTTATTCCAATTGCAGAATTAGAAGTCGATTGAGCATGTGTAACACTACCTGCTAAAAAGAAACCTAACAGCGCTGTTGAACTTTCTTCTTTACCTTTAAATAACGGACCAGTGAGGTTAAATTCAGCATTATTATAACCAAAGGCATCTAAGAACTGAGAGGTTTGAAGTTCAAGACCTCCACCAAAGGTACGAGATGGTCCTTTAGTGGTAATCGAAATCACACCACCAGTAACATCACCATACATGGCTGGAGTACCACCCAACATCACACTTACTTGTTCTAGAGCTGATGCAGGTAAACTTGAAGACCCAATAACTTTTACTCCATCAATATAAGTAACCGTTTCATCAGATCTCGCCCCCCTTACACTTCCTCTTTCACCATCGGAGGAGAATACACCACCAACGGTGGTTGCAATAGAAGATGCATTTCTATTAGGCATCTTTGCAATCTCTTCTTTAGTTACTGTTGCTCCGGAGGTAGTTTGATCCTTAGAAATCAAAGGAACCGTATAAGCTGTAATTTCGACCTCGTCCAAATTCAAAGCCCCAGAACTCATCTCTACATTGAGAAACTCTATGGTTCCTGCTTTGATAATTACTCCGTTAATCTGCACGGCTTGAAAGCCAACAGAAGAAGCTTTTAAATTATAGGTACCAGGAGGGATTGGCTTGATGGTATAATTACCATCAAAGTCAGATGAAGTACCTCCTACTTGGGTACCGCCCACTTCCAATATAATATTGGCGAATGGGACTGGCTCTTTGCTATCCTTATCTAGGAGTACTCCTTTCAGAGTGCCTGGCTGAGCAAAAGCCATTAAACTTGCGAATAAAACTATTCCAGTTGTTAATAGTAAATTTCTTATCATACCTTGAAATTTTATTATATTTTTCAATATGCTATAAAAGCAGGTAAAATAACGAAATAATGCTGTGAAAACCAAAAGAAATTTTAAGACAAATTAACGTTTGTTAACTATCCGATTAATATGGACGCTCAAGTATAACCTGATGAATGATGGCTTGACGCAAGTCTACTACGCGCTCTTCATGTATATCAGAGTCCGTTTCATGCTGATAATCAGTTATCTCGTTAGATTCGTAAAAAGAATCTTCTGACTGATTTTCATCTTCGAAAACGGAAGAAATGGCATCGCTTCCTGAGTAGGAATCTAGGCGATTTACGCTTAGGTGATTCTCGGAATACACAGGTTTTTCAGGTGTTTTTGGAGACTCAACGGCTTGGTAAGGATGGTCTATTTCGTCGTGTTCGTCATTTGCAAGATCAAAAACCTCACTAAAAATGGCACTTAAGGGACTAGCTTTTTTATCAGAACTGGGATTTAAATCTTGATCGATTATTGGGCTTGTTTTTGTGGAAGTTGCTTTGTTCTTTTTAATGCCTTTATAGATACCAAAGGCTATCCAACCAAAAACTAAAAGTGTATATAATAAATCATCCATGGGAAATATTTTTAGAGGGTAAAGATAGGAAAAAACTGGATATATGTATCTTGTTAAAAGCGACAAATATCTGATATCAAGCTGGTAAAAATGGTCGTGGCATTTTATAACAAATGTTGACCAATTACTTGAATATTTTTAGTTCTAAAAATTTTCTAACGTTTTAACTAAATCCCCAGCCATCGCCACAGGAAAAACTTCCTTTCATGTCGACGCATATGTTTTGGTTTTTTTCTGCTTTTCTCAATTCTCTTTCTTTGCTTTTTCCCTTGCCGTTCTGTTTGCTCTTTATACTTTTTATCATATTTCTCTACCTCCTCATCAATGGCCTTATTTTGTCTTTTAACCATTTCTTTTTGTGCTTGACTATCAGAGCGTGACGACTTTCCAGAAGAGGAACAAGCCGAAGATACCAATACAATAAATAATAAAATTGTAGATATATATATCAATTTCCTAAAAAGGGAGAATAAAATTTGCATCAATTAATAATTTCCCCAAAAATACAGAAAAAATAAAAATCATTCTCATTTATCTCAGGGCAAACGCATACTTTGTTAAAAAGCTATATTTAGAAGAAAATAGTTTAATCTATAGGTATAATGCCAGCGCGGAAATATTAACATTAAGGAATGTATTTAAATCACACCAAATCCGCGTTAGCTTTGTTAAAAATAATTAGAAAAATAAAAGTACGCGTTTGCCCTGTCATTTATCTCCCATCAATTCCCATCAGGGATTAAATCAAGCTCTATTCCCTTGTTTAAAAAATTTGGCTATTTTTAAATTTTAGAACTAAATAAAACTACAAAACACAACAAGCATGGCCAAAATTATAAAATGGGGCATATTAGGATTAGGAAATATCGCACATAAATTCGCTTCAGATTTATTATTAGACGATGGTAGCTCTTTAGAAGCTGTTGCATCTCGAGACCCCCATAATGCTGGGAATTTTGCGCTACAATATCAATCAGCAAAAGCCTATTCCTCATATCAAGACTTGGCCGATGATTCCGAAGTAGATATTATATATATCGCTACTCCTCATACTTTCCACTATGAGAATACCATGATGTGCTTAAAGGCGGGGAAATCGGTTTTATGTGAAAAAGCATTTGGCATGAACTCCAAAGAAGTAGAAAACATGATAACTGAAGCCAAAAAAAGAAACTTATTCTTGATGGAGGCGCTATGGACTCGTTTTATTCCAGCTACTGAAAAGCTTCTGGAACTTGTTGACCAAAACACCTTAGGAGAAATCAAACATATTAGAGCCGATTTTGGATTTATTGCAGACAAAAACCCAAACAGAAGACTCTTCAATAAAAAACTTGGAGGGGGCTCCTTATTAGATGTGGGTATCTACCCTGTATATCTCAGTTTGTTACTTTTGGGCCTCCCCAAAGAAATAATAGCAAAAGCACAGATGACCAAGTCACAAGTAGATTCTTATTGTGCTATGCTTTTTGACTACCCAAATGGTGAAAAGGCCATTTTAGAATCTAGTATTGAATCCGCCACCCCTGTGGAAGCATATATTTATGGAACTAAGGGGAGCATAAAAATGCATAAGAATTTTCATCATAGCAAAAAGCTCTCCATAAAACTAAACGGCCAAAAAAACGAAACTATTCAAATAGATTATATTGGCCATGGATATTACCACGAAATCAGGGAAGTGATATCCTGTTTGAGGAATTATAAAACAGAAAGTTCCAAAATGCCACATCAGATGAGTTTAGATCTTATTAAAACTTTAGATAGAATTCGGTCTCAAATTGGATTGACTTATGGTGAATAAAAAATGAGTTTAAAAACAAGAACGGGCGAAAGAAAACCTCCACCCGTTCACAACTCAAATTATTCTAACACATAAAAAAAACCATCTATTTAATGAGGAGTCTTTTATTTTCAATAATTCTTAAACCATCGGTAATTTGTATCATATAAATTCCAGAGGATAATTCAGAAATATCGAGTGTTTGTTTTTCACTTGTCAATACTGAATGCAATACAGTTTGTCCCATTGCATTAATTATATTTAAATGAGTCATCTTTTCACTCATTCCTTTTATTGTTATACTTTCCCAGGCTGGATTTGGATAAACAAAAATGTTATTGGATAACACATCAGAAATTCCAACTGTTGAATGAAGGTTTGCTGTTAAAGTTAAATCTTGGGATGGCATGATAATGATTGTGTTTACATCTTCCGAAACCACATCTCCCATTTCATTGGTCCAGTTATCAAAGGCAAAATAACCTGTTACTTCAGCGGTAATATTTACTTCTTCTCCAGCTTCATAAGAGCCAGCCCCAGTTACTTCCCCTGCATTTTCAGGATCCATTTCTAATATCAAAGTATAATAAACTATATCCACAGAGAAATTTGCAATTAGGGAATAATCATTTGCTGGCATGATAATACTTGTTGTTGCCTCAGAAGACACAAGAGTTCCATCCTCTCTAGTCCAGTTTACAAAAGAATAACCCTCATTTGCTGTGGCAGAAATCTCTACACTTAATCCCTCTTCATAAACACCACTCCCTGTTACTTCACCAGCTTCTTGCGGTTCAACACTTAGGTTTAAGGTATATTCAGGATTAGAACTGGCATTAAAATCTAGAATAAATGACACATCATTTCCATCGGGATTAATAGCCGCTCCAATAAACACATTACCATCAGGGGTTACATCATTAACGCTATAGAAAGTCCAAGCTTGTGCATTTTCCATTCCTCGTGCCTCTGCATAATCGTTGAAAGTTCCCATGCTTCCTTCAGGGCTTTTATAAAATGCTCTTCTAACTGGAGGAGGGAATACACCAGTAAAACCAAATGCACTGCCGTCTTCCATTACAATAGTTGGATAGTCATCATAAGAACCAAAAGTTTCATATCCACTCGCTTCACTCCAAGAAAAAGCACTTTCATCGGCTTTCCCTACTACAATGTTTCCTTCAGCAGATGCAGCCATTACTTCACCAGATTCTTCACCATTGATTAGTGTATAAGTATCATTAGACCAAATCACTGGCATCCAATAACCAAATTCATGACTGGTCCAACCAAAAATAACTTCTCCATTTCTACTTATTCCTGAAGCACGTGAATCTAAAGGCAAATCGTCTCCAATATTTTCATATCCACCATCCTCAGTCCATTTAAAAGCGGTAGCTGACCAACCATCAAATAATTGTAGTCCAACTAAAGTTGAACCATCATCACTTTGTCCCCAAACACTATTATAATCTTCTGATGTTAAGTTTGGATATTCTGGGTTAATTCCGAGGAAAGTCCATTCTTGATCATCTAGACTATAATATCCACCTGTAACTGCGGTTCCTTGTGGAAAATCAGTATTGAGAAAATCACCAGCAACTTTTCCATTAGCGGCCATTTTAGTTCCTTTACCTTCGAAAGCAGTCACTCCTTCTTGCGCATTCCAATAAAAGCTTTGTTCACCGGATCCAAATGTTTGAATGATGACATGTTTCCCAGTAGCATCAATTCCTGACGGAAAAAGATATTCACCTATCATTTCGGTAAGCACCACATTCCCGTCTTTATATTGTTTAGTTTTGAATTCATCTGCCGATTTCTGAGAACTCCACTCCTTATTATTACATGTTTTCACATCTTCACAAGATTGTTTTTGCTGTGCTGATAATTGAAAACTAGATGCCATAATAATAAGGAAGGTCATTCCTAATACGGTCATTAAATTAGTAACTCTATTTTTCATAAGATTTGACATTTAATTTATTAAATACTTTTTTTAATTTGTTGTGATTTCTTTTCTTGATCTTTTTCTATAGCGAGCAAAAGCTTTTTCAAAACTCTATTTTCCAATTCTTTCCTATCTAAAAATTCATTGATGTTTGGATTTTCATTGGACTCCCTATTACTCATTGTTTTATTACTTTCCATAAAGCTGAAAAAATTGATTGCGCAATATTAGATAAGTTGAGGAAGGCTGAAAAAGAAAGCGCTAGCACATAGCTACTACGCACAGAAATATCACTACTACATCACTGCTACATAAGGATTTAAATACTGATTTAAAGAATGTTATAAAGAGGTAAGAAATTCTATTAAGCTAATATCAGAATTGGTGATTTGAAGTTTTTTTCTCAATCGGGTGCGGGCCACTTCGACACTTCTCTGGCTTTGGCCGGTGATGGACACTATATCTTTGGTGGTCATGTTTAATCGTAGAAAGGCACAAAGTCTTCGTTCATTGATACTTAAATTTGGACTCACTTCTTGAAGTTTTTCATAGAATTCGTTATAGACTTGTTGATAACGGATTTCGAATTCATTCCATATCGATTCGTCTTGAATATCGTTTAAATCTTTAATGATTTGATGAAGATAGGATTCATTATCCGAATTCATTTTACCGGATAATAATTGAACTATTTGACCTATGAGTTCATTTTTACGAATGATACTCATCACATGAGTAGTTAATTCTTTGTTTCGAATCTCTAACTCTTTTTTAAGATTCTCTTTCTCAAGATTGGAGTTTTTGGCAGTAAGTGCCATATTGTGTTTTTCTAGATTCAACCTTCTCACTCGGTTATTGAGGAAAAAATAGAGGAGGATAAAAACCAATAGTAAGAGCACTAAGATAAATGCTGTGAATAGATAAATGGAATTCAGTCGTTCCTGTTCTATATGGGCAAGCTTTTCTTTCTCCTTAAATTTTATAGTTAATTCAAGACGTGTGAGCTGCTTGAGTGTTTCTGTATTATTAATCACCTCTTTTAACTGATTATGAATTTTGTAATATACTAATGCTGAATCAGGTTTTAACAACTCATCATAATAAAGATAGATATTTTCGGAAAGGGTATTTTGAAGATCGATACTTCCTATCTCTTTTGCCAAGTCCCAGCCTCGATAAAGGTGAAATCTGGCCTTTTCATGATTTTCTTTCCTTTGAAAATAATGAGCCAAACGATTATGCGATGCAGCTTGGCCATACAAATCCCCTAAATTTTCTCTAATCTCTATGGCCTTCTTTATAGGAAGGTAGGCACTATCAGCATTCCCAGAGTCGAGAAACAAACCACCTATATTATTATAGGCTGAAGCTTTAAAATACTGTTCTTCAGTAGAGAATCTAGCCAAACTCAAACCTTTTCTATAATACCACAATGCTGAATCGTAGTCTTGCAAATTTTGGTGGACAATTCCCAAATTATTGAGAATATTGGGCATTTGTAATTTGTATTCTACTTTGTCACTTTCTAAGGATAGTTCTTGAAGAATTTTTAACGCCTTAACAAAGCTCTGCTTGGCCACATCAAAATCCTCCATTTTAATTCTAATGGCTCCAATGTTTGAATAAGCGTAAGCTTTACCAGGTTTATTGTTGTTCTTAATTTGAATATCTAGATATTTATAAAAATAATTGGTAGCCGTTTCGTACATTCCCTGATAGAAATAAGCATTACCAGCATTGAACATGGCATAAGCATTCAATGGCTCCTTGGCACTATGAATGGCAACATCCACAGCTTCCTCCGCATACAATATACACCTTTCAATATCCGAAGAACTATACACACGTGACAATTCCACTAAAGCGTAAACACTAATACTATCATTATTAGAGCCTTGATAGACTTTGAGTATGGAATCTTTATTGGGCTGAAAAGAGTTGGCCGATAAAACATTCGTTAAAAGAATAACAAATAATGATATGGTGAACCTTAATTTCATAGGTAGAAATTCAGTTTTTTTTTGATGATTCACAAAAATAACAATATTTAGAGGTGTTTAGACATATTTTCAATCTCTTTATCTCAATTCATAAAGAAGAACTCCAATGGGCATTTCGTGGTTTGACTTGACAAAGCCATTCTTTTCAAGTACTTTAATGGAGCCAATATTTCCAACTTCTACACCAGCAGAAATAGAGCGAATTGACATTTGGTCCTTACTCCATAAAATGAGCGCTGCTATCATCTCACTGGCCAATCCTTTTCCCCATTTCGATTCTTTTAAAAGATAACCTAAGCGTAAAGCAATAGTGTCGTCTATTAAAGTTGTATTTTCTGCATATAGAAATAACAAACCCACTAGCTCATTGGATTCTAAATATTCTATTCCATAAAAATAACCTTCTTGATTTCGATCATTTACCCACTCTTCTATCTCTTCTAAACTATTTAAATTCTGCCATGAATCAGGTAAATCTTTGATCACATTTGGTGAAAGAATATTATTCACCTCCTCCAACAATATCTGTTTAGAAAGTGCTTTTTTCTCCAAAACCTGCCAAGGTTTGATCACTAATCTCGCTGTAATGAATAAAGGTGATGAATTAAATATATCGATGCGTTTCATATTTACATTATATGTGGATTTTAATTTCAAAGAACAAGGTTTTATCATTTAGAAACAAGTCTTAGGGATTTTTAACAAACCAATAATTTCATTTGTTATAATTTAGCAGCAATGAAATTCTATTTTCAAATCCAGTATAAAAGATATTATCGCAAAATAGCGGAAATGGGAATCCATCCTTTTTTAGGGATGGGCATTATGTTATTGGCCTTGATATTTGGAACATTATTTCTATTTCAAAAGACCATTTATGCCAATTATATATTTGGCTTTATTGGCCTCTCTATTGCAAGCGGATTTAACGAAAAGCAGAGAAACGAATTCCTGAATCTTTGTTTTTCCAAATCCAAGTTTTATAGAATTAGACTTATTGAAAACTTATTACACATTAGTCCTTTTGTGCTATTTTTACTATACCATCAGGATTTTATCATGGCCATTTCTATCCTCATTCTTTCATTAATTTTAGTTTTCGTTCCATTACAAAACAAATGGTCGGTGAGTCTCCCAAGTCCATTTTCACGACTCCCTTTTGAATTTACTATGGGATTTAGAAAGCTATTCTTAATATATCCAATGGTTTATTTCCTTGTTTACAAATCTATAGGAGTAGGGAATTTCAATTTGGGAATCTTTGCCATAGGCGTCCTTGTCATCACTCATATGTCCTATTATTTCAAGCCGGAACACCAATATTTCGTCTGGATATTCGCTAAAAACCCTAAAGCATTTCTTTGGCAGAAGATAAAAGAAAACCTAATTAACTCAAGTCTAGCTCTCTTACCAATTTTAGTGCTTTTAAGCATCTATTTTCCGGAGCGATATATTATTTTAATGGGAATATTTTTTATGAATGCCCTCCTCATGACGACCATTATTTTGGCTAAATACTCTGCGTATCCTAAAGAAATTAATTTGCCTCAAATGGTATTATTTGGACTTAGCTTATGGTTTCCTCCCATTCTTATTATCGCTATCATCTATTTCTATAAACAATCTTTAAAAAACCTAAATCCTATTCTTAAATGATACAAATCCAAAACTTAGTAAAAAGCTATGGAAAAATAGACGTTTTAAAATCGATAAATATGGGTTTTGAAATGGGAAAAGCCTATGGAATTGTTGGAGAAAATGGAGCTGGGAAAACCACTCTTTTCAGATGTTTTGCTGGATTGGAAAGCTTTAGTGGAGAAATAGATAGTCCGTTTGACATCCTAAAAAATCATGTCGGCTTAATGGAAACCAATCCCTATTTTCTATCGAGAGTTACCGCCAAAGAACACCTTCAATTGATATGTAATGCTAGAGATATTTTGGTGAAAGATTTTGAGGAGAGAAACATTTTCGATTTACCCTTAAATCAATATGCCGATACCTATTCCACGGGGATGAAAAAGAAATTGGCCTTAACGGCTTTACTGCTTCAAAATAATGATGTTCTCATTCTCGACGAACCTTTTAATGGTGTTGATATCCATAGCAATATGGTCATTTTAGAGATGATAAAAAAATGGAAAAACGCTGGAAAAACATTATTCATTTCCTCTCATATTTTCTCTACTTTGGAGGAGACTTGCCACGAGATTCATCTTCTAAAAGAAGGTGAGTTTGTGCAGAGAGTAAGGAAGGATCAGTTTCGGGAGTTGGACAAGCAAATGCGTGATTTCATGATTGGAGATCGCTTAAAAAACATGAAGATATAGTGGAATATGGGATTTCAAAAACCAATATTGAATTGGCGAGTGAGAGAATTGAGGAGTCGGCAAAACACCCTATTTCAATCTTTAAAGCATTAAACTATTCTGTCATTTAGACCTCTATAATTCCCTACGAAGGCGTGCTACCGGAATATTAAGCTGTTCCCGATATTTAGCCACCGTTCTACGGGCAATTTGATAACCTTTTTCTTTGAGGAAGTTAACCAATTGTTCATCAGTCATTGGTTTTTGCTTATCTTCAGCATCCACCATATCACTAAGAATCTGCTTCACTTCTTTAGTAGAAACATCTTCTCCACTATCTGTTTTTAAGGATTCAGAGAATAAGGTTTTCAAAAGAATGGTGCCAAAGCTAGTTTGCACATATTTGCTATTGGCCACTCTCGAAATGGTTGAAATATCTAGGCCTACTTTATCTGCAATATCCTTCAAAATCATGGGATGAAGCTTGGTTTCATCTCCTGTAAGAAAATAATCATACTGAAACTCCAAAATAGCTTGCATGGTAGTATATAAGGTATGCTGACGCTGTTTAATGGCATCGATAAACCATTTTGCGGAGTCTATCTTTTGCCTCACAAACTGCATGGCTTCTTTATCCTTCTTGGATTTCTTACCCGATACAGAATAATTCTCCAACATGGTTTTATAAGTCCTACTCAACTTGAGTTCAGGTGCATTTTTCGAATTCAAACTCAAGATCAATTCTCCATCAGTTGTTGTAAGAATAAAATCGGGGATGATATAATGATTGGTTTTTGCTGTTTCAGATAAGGAATTTCCGGGTTTAGGATTCAATTTCAGAATCTCATCTACAGATGATTTCAAAGCCTCCTCACTTATTTCTAATTTCTTCAGAATCTTATCATAATGCTTTTTAGTAAAGGCATCGAAATGTCTTTCTAAAATTTTAATTGCCATAAAGATAAATGGATCTGACGTGTCTTTTCTCTTCAACTGAATGATTAAACATTCCTGTAGGTTTCTTGCCCCAACTCCTGCGGGCTCAAACTTCTGAATCCCTTTTAAAACCTGGTCCACTTCCTCATCAGTTACTGATAAACCTTGAGTAAAAGCCAGATCATCCACCATGGACTCCACATCTCTTTCCAAATAACCAGAATCGTCAATATTTCCGATAATGGTTTCTGCTATTACATGTTGTCTTTCATTAAAACTGGCATCTGTTAATTGAGCTCTTAGCATCTCGTAAAACGAAATGGTATTGGCAAAAGGAATGGATTTCTTATCCTCTTCTGGGTAGTTATTAGAGCTTAATTTATAGTCTGGAATATCATCTGCATCCACATAATCTGTAATGTCAAATTCGTCATCAGAACTTGAATCATCATTATTATCGTCATTATTATCAGAAGGAGCATGCTCGTCTACCATTTCTTGGCTATTGTCCTCCAAGGCTGGATTTTCTTCAATCTCCTGCTTTATTCTTTGATCCAATGCAACAGAAGGAACCTGCAGCAATTTCATTAATAAAATTTGCTGTGGTGACAATTTTTGAAGCAGCTTTTGCGATAGTCTTAGTTGTTGCATTTTTCGTTTTAATACTGAGGTAAAGGTATAAAAAAAACGCTATCCGAAGGCATTTCTAATATTAAGATTTATTTCGGATAGCAATTAAAATATCGTTTTAGAACAATCTAAAATTCTGCATTTTGAGGAGTCCTTGGGAAAGGAATCACGTCGCGGATATTGCCCATTCCCGTAACGAATAACATGAGTCTTTCAAAACCCAATCCAAATCCGCTATGTACTGCAGTGCCAAACTTTCTAGTATCTAAATACCACCACATTTCTTCCTCTGGAATATCCATGGCTTTCATCCTCTCTGTAAGTTTTTCCAAATTCTCCTCACGCTGAGAACCACCAATAATTTCACCAATCTGTGGGAAAAGAACATCCATGGCTCTTACGGTTTTTCCATCATCGTTTTGCTTCATATAAAAAGCTTTGATATTCATGGGGTAATCAGTAAGAATAACAGGCTTTTTGAAATGCTTTTCTACTAAGAAACGCTCATGTTCACTTTGTAAATCAGCACCCCAAGCATCTATTAGATATTGGAATTTCTTTTTCTTATTGGGCTTGCTATTTCTTAAAATCTGAATGGCTTCAGTATAGGTTACTCTTTCAAAATCGTTGGCTAAAACAAATCTTAATTTCTCAATCAACTCCATTGATTTCTCGTCAGCTTTTTTACCTTTTTCAGACTCCTCTAATCTTTTGCTCAGGAATTCTAAATCATCCATACAATTGTCAAGAGCATACTGAAGTAGGTATTTAATGAACTTTTCAGCCAAATCCATATCTTCTTCTAAATCGGCAAAAGCAATCTCTGGCTCAATCATCCAGAACTCAGCCAAGTGACGTGTAGTATTAGAGTTCTCAGCTCTAAAAGTAGGACCAAAAGTATAAACCTTACTCATAGCCATACATGCTGTTTCCACTTCTAATTGCCCTGAAACAGTTAGGTTGGTTTCCTTACCAAAAAAATCCTTTTTATAATCTATGTTTCCTTCTTCGTTTAGAGGAGGGCTTTTAGGATCTAGGGTAGAAACATGAAACATTTCTCCAGCGCCTTCAGCATCACTACCAGTGATAATAGGTGTGTGAATATTATAGAATCCTTCTTCGGTGAAGAATTTATGTACAGCAAAAATCATGGAGTGGCGAATACGAGTAATCGCACCAAAAGTATTGGATCTAAATCGAAGATGTGCGATATCGCGTAAAAACTCTAGGCTATGTTTTTTAGCTTGAAGTGGATATTTTTCAGGATCTGCAGCACCTAAAACCTCTAGTTTCTCTGCAACAACCTCAACCTTTTGTCCGCTTCCTTGCGAAGCTACTACTTCACCATCTACCGAAATAGATGCTCCAGTAGTTACTTGTGCCAAATCATTTTCATTAAATTTTTCCAAATCCACCACAATCTGGATATTATGAATCACAGAACCATCATTAAGGGCTACAAAAGCCACATTTTTACTACCTCTTTTGGTACGTACCCAACCTTTTACGTTCACCTTTTTTCCTACCTCTGCCTCTTGTAGCAGGGCTTTAATCTCCGTGCGTTTCATCGTCTTATTATTTTAATGAAGTGCAAAAATAGAAAATAGAATCAAAAGAGGCTAGGTTTTATTTCAAGATGGAAGAAATAAGCTGGTCTTTTCTAGAAAAGGTCAAATACTGTTATTATTATAGCCACTTCGATAGATACTGTGAACAAAGTCCAACAAAGTATCTACCTCCAAAAATTATAAAGGATTAAACCACTTGCTAAAGGTTGTTTCATCAAAATAAAATCCAATTTTCACCTATAACTCTGCCTCCTAAAAATATTATCTTTGCCTCCATGATTTTACTAGATACACATACTCATTTATATCTTCCAGAATTTGATGAAGACCGTGCAGAAATGCTAGAAAGGGCTTCTCAACAGGGCGTTCAAAAAATGATACTCCCTAATATCGACAGCGAATCTATTCCTAAGATTCAAAAAATGAGGAGGGAATTTCCTGATTATTGTGTAGCAAGTATGGGTTTGCATCCCACTTCTGTTAAAGAGAATTTTGAGGAGGAGCTTAAAGCTTGTTATGAGGAGTTGAAAAACGGTCAATATATGGCTATTGGGGAAATGGGTATCGATTTGTATTGGGACAAGAGTTTTTATGAGCAACAAAAAATCGCTTTCAAGAAACAAATAGATTGGGCTTTAGAATTCGATTTGCCCATCATTATCCACTCCAGAGATAGTTTTGATGAGATATTTGAATTGATGGATGAAGTTTGGAACCCAAAACTGAGAGGTGTTTTTCACTGTTTCAGTGGCAACAAGGCCCAAGCTGAGAAAATCATCAATGATTACCATTTTAAACTTGGAATCGGAGGAGTCTTAACTTTTAAGAATTCTACTCTTCGAGAAGAAATTAAAGATATTAGTTTATCTCACCTGATATTGGAAACTGACGCTCCTTTTTTAGCTCCAGTCCCCAATAGAGGAAAGCGAAACGAGTCGGCTTATGTAGCATTAGTAGCGCAAAAACTCGCAGAATTAAAAGGAATTTCGATAGAAGAAGTGGCCGATATCACCACCAAGAATGCAATGGATTTATTTAATTTTGAAAATATTTAGACGATGGAAAATCAAGCTTCAATTTTAGTGATTTATACAGGAGGTACCATAGGAATGTTTAAAGATCCTTCCACTGGCTCACTCATTCCGGTAGATTTCAACGAATTACACGACCACATTCCTTCTTTAGATTTATTCAACTTTAAAATTGACTCCTATTCTTTTGACCCCATTATTGATTCCGCCAATATGAAACCTGAGCTTTGGGTGAAATTGGGTGAGGTGATTGAGGAGAATTATGAGAATTATGATGGTTTTGTTATTCTTCATGGTTCCGATACCATGTCGTTTACGGCTTCGGCATTGAGCTTTATACTAGAAAACCTGAATAAACCGGTTATAATCACTGGCTCCCAGCTTCCACTTGGAATTCCACGTACCGATGGTCGCGAAAACTTCATCACCAGTTTAGAACTTGCTGCTGCCAAAGACGAAGAAACGCCTATCATTCCAGAAGTAGCTATTTATTTTGAGAATCAATTATTTAGAGGCAATAGAACCTATAAGTTTAATGCGGAGAATTTTGAAGCCTTTAAGTCTGTGAATTACCCTCCTCTAGCCGAAGTGGGTGTGAATATTCGCTATTGGAAGAACAACATCAGGAAACCCAATTTCAAGAAGCTAAAAATTAATAGAAGTTTAGAATCTGGCGTTTTGATTATCCGACTATTTCCTGGGATTTCTAAATGCATCCTTCATTCTATGCTAAATGCTGAAGGCTTGAAAGCAGTGGTTTTAGAGACTTTTGGATCGGGGAATGCCCCAACCGAAGATTGGTTTTTAAATGAACTCAAACAGGCCATCGATAAAGGAATAACCATTGTTAATATCAGTCAATGCCGAGGAGGCTCAGTGGATATGGGTAAATACGAAACCAGCTCCGAATTAAAAAGAATTGGACTTCTCAATGGTAAAGACATGACCACAGAAGCTGCCATCACCAAACTAATGGTCACCCTTGGGAAATATTCTTCAAAAAAAGAAATCGCCAAAAGAATGGAAAAAGACTGGCGTGGTGAAATGACGGAATAACTGCTTAGCCCACCATTTAAAGCCTCAAATCTTTTAGTCTTTCAGCCAGCCTGTAATACTTTTTCTTTCCCGGGTTAATGAAGGATGGACCTCATGCTCCATTTCATCGCTCCTAAAAAACACCATGCGTCCTTCTATTGGTAGAATATCTTTTTGAGCACCCAATAGTGAATATAAAGACAAATGGCCTTCATCTTCTATTTTCCAATGCTGATTTAAATAAAAGACCAAAGTATATTTTCGTCCCTTCTCACTTTTAAACTGATCGAGGTGCCTTTTATAAAAGCTCCCCAACTCATAATTGGCATAATGACCTTCAAACGATTTGATGGAGGTAAAGCATGTTATATTTAAATAATTGATAAACCTCCATATTTTTCTTAAATAAACCTCCTCAAATGGATTTGTGCTGTTTTGTTCTATCCATCTAACTTTATCACCTCAAATTCGTTTATCTTTTTGGAAATCTTTTTGACGGCCAATACCTGCATGCTTCATGTTTCCTGCGGCATACAAATCTTTCATGTTATTTCTTAAACCGTCAATGATTTGCGCAGGGTAAAAATCATCACAGCAACCATAATTGTCATCTAAAAGCCCTTGAATCAGCTGCTCAAACTGACCTTGCTCCAGCAACTCTTGCTCATCCATCATATGTTTTTTAGTATCAACCTAAATGGGCCAAAGCACATCGAGGATCTTATGCAAGGACGGCATTTTTTGAATCACTTTATCTGTTTGCTGAAAATAATCTTTTTACCTAATAACAAAGCAGTTACATATTGTATTTACACTTTTATTTACACCACTGGTTGGTGAAATTATTTTTTATTGCTTTGTTATAATATTTTGATCAAAGGAATAATAATATGCTAGTTAATTGTATTTATAATTTCTTGCAAAAAACTTTCTTGTAACCTCTAAAGCACTTATGTTGATTGCAGCAATGTTAGCGATCGTTTTTATTGCTCACTCCATTCAATCATCTGTGAGAATAATTCATCAAAATCTGTTTCATGTTTGCAAATTTCACTCAGGTTCATTCCTTTTACTTCCATTTAGTACTGTATTACCAGAGCATATATATAGTTGCCATCAGTCAAATAAGTACCTGCTTCATCTTTAATTGGGGCTAATCCATTGGATTCTCTATCTGCTTCAATCAAATATTTCCCAATTTTTCCTTTTAATTTTCCATCCTCTTTAAATCTTCTAGCTATGTAATCAGCATGCCCTTCAAGTTTCCAATTAATTTTTGCTGGGAAAGTCGTTCTAATGGTATAAGTTAGATTATTAATTTGCTGCATATTATGGGTGAATTCATGTGCCAATAGCCATGTTAAATTATACTTTTGAAGCGCACTATTTGGTTTCCATTGAACTTCGATCATGTTTTCATTAAATTTAAAATCGCCATTTTTGACAATCGTCTTATTTAACAAGCCATAAGCTATTGGAGTGCCAAATATTGGATATAGATTTGTGTAGATTCTATCATCATTTAAGTACAATTGAATATTTAAACTCTCGTCATACAACTCTGATGTTTTTAAAATCTCTATTACACCTTTTAATATCACTTCAGTTTTCTCCTCTAATTCTTGGTTATGAAAAATGGTGACTATATCAAATTGTGTTTGATGATCATAGGAAAGATTTGGATTTATTAACAGTACTATCCAACTCAAACAGCCAATTCCAATAACTGCTAGCCAACCTAGAATGACCTTTTTGATTACTTTTTTCAATGTTTCCTTTTGTGTGTAAAACGACCGCTAACGTTTGCATAAGAATAGTTGCCGAATTCGGGTTTCAAAACTCTCAAAACCACTAAAGCTTATGCGGGCTTCAACCCTTGATATTATGGACATACGGCAATTATTTTTTATGCGCTGTTGTGCGTTCGTGCTTTACTATTCAGTTGTTCTTTAAAAATATTCTGTCATAATAATTCAATCATATTTTTCACAATCAACCCTACATAATGCACATTTCTTATTTCCGCATTTTGAACAAACAACGAAGAAAATTTCAACCCCTGCAATTAACATTAGAATCCAAAAGATAAGAAACAAATAGAAACTTTCAAACATCCAATATTGTGGAAAAGCAATAACCAATACGGCAAATAATGTTGAAATAATATCAAGATTTGTGTAGCTATTGTAATTATATTCTCTAAGTTTTGAGACAAACCCAAGTATCAAGTGATTGCATCTTTCTCTTATTGGGCATTTAGTGCAGTATGTAAGTGCTATAAAACTAAAACCAACAATAACAATCATTAAGTATATTAATCCAAGTATTTTCGAGTAATTGAAAAGTGCATAGTCAGCAATTCCGATACATGCAAAAAACAGCAGCATGCTAATGCTTCCGTGAACTTTTAATTTCTTTATTTGCATAATTGATTCTTCTTGTTCATACCTAGTTAATTATTTTTCATTATCAGCATTTTTTTCGTGCGATAAATAATTGAACACTTCCAAATCCACCTATACTAAAAGATTCATAATCCAGACCATATTTGACCAATAAAGAGTTAATATCCTTTATAATATCACCAAATTTTTCCCATAATCTTACAATCCAATAGCCAAATAGGTTTCTATTGATTGGGTAGTTAAAATCAACAAGCAATAATTTACCATCAGGTTTTAATACTCGTTCCAATTCACGCATGGCTTTATCTCCATCTGGATAACCTGTGAAAGCCATGGTATTTATTACAGTATCAAAAGTATTATCTTCATATGGAAGTTTTTCGACATTACCTTTTGAAAGATGTGCATCAATATTTATTCTTTTCATTTTTTTTTGAGTAATCTCAAGCATTCTATCGTTATAATCAATACCATGGATTTCATATTTTTCTGATGCATATTGTTTCATCAAATATCCACTTCCAAAGGAGACTTCTAGTATCTTATTCCCCTGAATATGGGGGATTACTTTTTTAATCCATTTTTTCCAGAGTGGAAAAATGGTCATAAAAGCATCATATCCTTTCGCCATCCAGTTATACTCCTTATTCATTTTATCAGTATAGTTTGATGGTAATTTAAAAACATCAGTGTACTTTATCTTTTCTGGTTTTACTTTAAACATTTTTATCATTTTTTATGGACGAATCTCTTTTTTAGCATGACGCATAACGTTGCATGCATGGCGTCGTAAGGGATTACGGTGCTCAAACTTATCTGGTTAACCGCCAAATCTGAGGCGAGCGTAAACGCTCGAAAACCCTTATGAATTATACAAATTGTGTGTGTGTGTGCTCGTGCATTTTCATAGTTTCAACGAGCATATCAGTTTAATTATTTGAAATATTTAAACCTTTAAATAACAACCAACAACCAATCACAATTTCAAAAAGGATCGTCTGTGAACCTAATATCATATAGGTATTTCCTGAAAAGATGAGACTTATCAGCGCTCCAATAAGTACAAGTGAATAGGATATAATTCCCCAAATAGATAAAGCTTTTGGAATAAGTTTAGATTTTAAAAAAAGATAAAATACAATAATGGATCCTAAAGCCAATAAAACGAAGATACTAACGGTTACCTCCCAATGAATTCCATGGATAAACTCAGCCAAGGCATAAAATTGGTCTGTGCCAAATTTTTCAATATTGTTCTCTCCTTTGATAAATAGTAAAAGAATAAAACTACTAAGCGTTGCAAATATTCCTACAAGAGCTTCAGCAAAACGCCAAAGCAAAGCTAATTGTGCAAGTTGCTTATTTACAGGTTTCAGTATGGTGTAAAGTGATAAAGATAAAAGTACAACCCCAACATACATTAGCAAGGTAATGGTAGTATCTACCCGATACCATACTTCGTTTGCAATAATATTATTAATCGTTGCTACAATATCACCACTTACTGTGATTATTGGTTCAATAATAAGCATTGATAATAAGGGCACAATGATGATTAATAAGTAGGCTATACCTGCAACTTTGACTGTTTTTTGAAGTTCAACACCCTCTGTGTATAAATTTGATTTTTTCATAATTTTTAATGTTTTCTACTAGTTTTATTAAAACTTGAACCCCAAATGCTATCCTGGTTAAAACTTAATATTAGAAGTATAGATATAATTGTTTTCATGATTTTTACTCTTTTTTATCATATTCATTTGTTTTTATTCTGAGCAGTCGGTTCCAATGTTTTTGCTAAGTTTCTTTCAGTGAAAATAATTAAACCAATAAGTAAAAACATTGCTATTAGACTTGTCCAACCTAGCAAATCACCGATTCTCGGATATAAAACTTTAACACCCTTTGTGGGCACATCTGCATACATTATTCCATCTTTTGTTTCATTGAAATTCATATGAGCTATTAGTTTGCCATTATAATCAGATGCATATGAATAACCGTTATAGCTTGGACGAACAAATGAGAACCCATTTTCTATAGCTCCCGTTAGATACCAGGGAGTGGAGCTCCTGGGCCAATCGTAAGACGGGTTGAGCATTATATCTACACCTTGTTTTCCCGCTTGACGGATAAAAGAAGGATACCCCATATCTTTACAAATTGTAATTCCAATGGTTCCGTAAGGTGTCTCCGCAGATTGGATAATTTCAGCTCCTTTTCTGAAAACAGCTGTTTCTCCAAAATCACCAATACCTAATAGATATCGTTTGGTATAATCTAATAGTATCTCACCTTTCCCATTAATAAATAAATGCTTGTTCTCTCCTTTTTCATTGTCACCAAAATATGCATATGTAATACTTAAGAAGGCATTGCTCTCCATAGCTATACGTTGGTATTCTGTTTTTAATCTATCCTCTTCCTTATATTCAATAACCATTGCAAATTCCTGAAAAGAAACAATTTTTGCTCCTTGACCAACGGCTTTATTAGTGAGCATCTCAATTTTTGAAATGGTTTCCTCAAATGGTGACGTGGTTCTAGTATCAAATATCCTCGACATAGGAATTATCTCTCCGTCTTCAGGTACAAGAACTATGGCAGCAATCTTTACTGTTTCCTTTTCAGCGTTATCTGAAATTTTCACACCTCCATATATAAAAACCGCAACAAATACCATAGCAAATACTAATGATGGTATTCTTATAGCTTTCCAATTAAATTCATTTTCCCATAGAAAGTTAACCATGGCATACAACCAAGAGTGAATAAAGACAAGAATCCAAACACCAAAAAGAGATCGAACCTGGTTAAATGCCAATGAATGATAATCGTAACTAAAAGAACTTAATGTTCCTCCTCCATCATCAAACGGTCCTTCCAAAGAAGTTATATAGAACATTGCTGTTGTTACTATTGGAAATATTAAGGTTGAAATAATCCCCTTGTTCTTATACCTTGGGTAGATCAGTCGATCCATCATAAAAGGCAAAAACCAAATAATGGCTAGCAAAGTACTTCTAATGCCACCAAAAACAATGGTCATCCATACCTCATCAAAATTGAATAAGCCCCACAGCGCAATATTCATGCTTAGAATAAAACCTAAAAGAGTTAGCCATACTCCTTTCTTTCTGGGTTGAGTTCGTATAAATCGTAGAATAAATATTGGAGCAATTAATATGGCAATATTTATAAATGGAACAAGGTTACTTAATCGGGTAAACATGAAAATTCCGAAACCCAGTAGGAAATAGACTATCGGTAAATGTTTTTTGGTAATCATAACTATAAAATTTTAATTAAACGATTTAAGATTTTTAATCACAATAGCTCATGGATAAATTCAGTACAGCATCAATATTTTGTTTACCCAAGCTATATGGTGAAGAATTCACCATATTATTTTTCTCATTAAAATATTTTCCTGTTGTCTTAATTAAATCTGTTGATGTCGCCAAATAAGCATAAGTTTTTGCCATATCCTCAGGAGAAATTGAAAATCTACTTTTTATTGAATAAAGAAATTTCATAAATCCTGAAATATTTGGGTAGCGACTTGTGTCGACTTTCACATTTGTTACCCGAATACAATTAACAGTAATGGCAGTATCTTTTAATTGTTCGGCAAGCCAATAGGTATACACTACCTGTGCGAGTTTCGATTGATAATAAGCTTTTGTTACACTAAATTTTCTACTCTTAAATTCCGGATCCTGTATGTCTATAGTAAGTTTTGAATGTATTACTAATCCTTGTGAGGCAATTGTAATAATCCTTCCCTGAAGGCTGTTCTTAATCAAATCCATCACTGAATTTGTTAAAAGAATTGGTCCTATGTGATTTGTTGCCCAAATTGTTTCAACTCCATCCTCTGACTTTTTTGGCTGTTTATGTGAAATATCAAAGTCAGCGGCATTATGGATTAATACATCAAGACTTTCAATTTTCCGGTGTAGTAATTCTGATGCACTAAAAATTGATTTTCTGGAAGACATATCAATCTCGAGTAATTCAACATTTCCCGAACCTGATTTCTCTATAACTTCAGAAAGTGCACTCTCACCACGTTGTTTATTACGAGCCCCCATTATTATATGCAATCCGGCTCGTGCTAATTGAATTGCGGCCTGTTTCCCGATTCCGGAATTAGCTCCGGTTATAAAACACGTTTTATTTTTCATGATATTTTCTTTTATAGTTTTATAATCCATTCTTTTATTACAGGTCTCACCTCTTCACCCATTACTAATCCCATATGAGATACATTATCAATAATTTTGACAATTGCATCCTCTTTGTATTGTGAAACTGTTGGTTCATATTCATGAGGAATATTTGCTTCATCATTGCTACCTACAAGAAGTAATACTTTCTGATTCATTGATTTAAAATCCCTTTTATAATTTTTAGGTGCATATCCAGTATTTAGTCGATAAGAATAAGTGAGGGTTTCTGTTCCATCCCGATGTTTTTTTGGCATATTGAAATCGATTATCGGCAAATGATTAAATCTTTTTATAAATACATTGTTTAACATTGACAAGCCAATAATTCGTGGTAAATGCACGGATGTCCAACCTCCTGATCCGGGTTTAATTGTAGGAGCATTATATTTAAGGTATGGTGTTAAAAGTAAAAGCGCATCAACTTGATCACCATATTTGCATCCTGCAAAACGAATTGCCAAACCTCCCCCTGATGAATGTCCGCCTAAAATTATCTTTGAGTCCGGATGTTTTTTCTTTACCAGTTTAATCAAATCAGCTAAATCATCTTCGTATTGTTTAATATAAACTATATCACCCCTTTTCATAGGATTAATACCATGTCCTCTTAAATCTGGTGTGTAAACATGAGCCAGACTCTGCTCACTCAAATAATTAGCTAAAGGCAAAAAATACTTACTGTGCCAACCTGAGCCATGTAGCAAAATGATAACAACTTCTGATTTGGATGGATAATATCTATAATCTAGATATACGTCATCTCTACATAAAAATGTGTCAAGCGGTGGAATACTTGAATAATCAATTACTAACTCATCAAACACCAATTGATTTTGTTCCAAACTTTCATTTTCTGGCTTTTTATCAATTGCAATAAGACCAGAGGCTATTCCGAAATAAATTGCTAATGATATTAATATGCTTCCCATGATTTAAATTATTTAGTTTTTATAGTTAATCTTGTTTTTTGAAGGTTTAGACTTTTGATAGAAGAATTTATTGATTGCATAATATCAAGATTATTTTTTTGTGATGTTTTGACAATATTGTATTAGGATATAAATATGGTTGAATGCTGGACTTTATCTTACTTGACAAATACCTTTGTAGATATAAACCCCAGTTTGGCCACTTTCTTTTACGTTTACTGTGTTCTCATCTGTGAACGTAAACTCCCATTGGCCTAATGAAGAATATCCTACACGCTCGTAATTAATGATAAAGGTTGTTTCACTTGTCCAAGTGCCACTGGCAATAAATATTTCTTCTCCAGATTTTGTTTTTAGGATGCTATCTGTTAAGCTTATCCGATAGTATACCTTTTCTCCATGTTTGTAGGAATATCTGATATTGGCATAATCCATCTTGTCATTAAATTGAAATTCTAAATCGCTGTAATTCCAAGGGTTTGTATCTAAAATAAATGTCTTTCCAGAAATAGATTTTGCGATGGAAGGAAGGCTATCTTTTTTTACTTGTTGATTAGAGCATCTAATTGGCATAGAAAGCTCCAATAATTTGTTATATGCAGTTGAATTGGGAGCAATTTCAGAATCAGATTTGATGGAAGCAACAATAAACTTCTTGAACATTTTATAAGGGAAGAAGGTTTTTACCCCTTTCAATTTACTTGTGAATACAACCGTAAGATTGTACTTTGGGTAATTCATAATAAACTGGCCACCTACACCAACCGCGGCATATGAGCCATCTTTCCCTAACCACCATTGATAACCATATCCATCAGTAAAAGGTCTTCCTAGGCGTGTCATTAGCCACAACCCACCGCTAGTGCCGTAATCCACTTTCATTTCATCAGTGTACACATAGCGGTATTTTTTAGGGAAGCTTTGTACCGTTGTAGATTCTTCAATCCATTTCTCGGAAATGATTTGCTGCCCATCCCACAAACCTTTATGAAGATAGAGATGACCAATCTTAGCCATGTCGTGAGGTTTTAGCCACATTCTTGCAAAGCCTACATAGACGCCTTCTGGACTTTTATCCCATCGTACTTCATCTATTCCTAGTGGAGAAAAGAGATATTTCTTTGCAAAATCAAGCGTGTTTAATCCAGTGTTTTTAGCAATGATGGCTGACAACATATAAGAGGCCATGTTGCTGTATTCAAATCGTTCACCAGGATTTGTCTCAAAGGATCGATTCAAAACATGTTGTGTCCAATTGCTTGTTTTTTGCATTTCGAAAAGCCCCACCCATTGATAAACATATGAATCACGAGCGTGCCAACCTGTTTGCATGCTTAGCAAATCTTTCAAGCTTACCATACGCAATTGCTGAGAAATAGAATCTAGGCCGGTGGTATCAAGCAACTCCACAATGGGTGTGTTCACGCTCTCAATAAAACCTTTTTCAATAGCAATACCTACCAAGGCAGACATAATGCTTTTTGTACAAGAGTTAATGATATGAACATCTTCTCCATTGTAATTAGGGTTAGTATAGATATCTGCTACGATGTATCCATTTCTAATAATAGCGACGGACTCAATCATTTGCTTTTCTTCTTCAGCAAAATGCTTTTGATAGTACTCCATCATTTTGGAAAGCTTTTCAGAATCCATTCCTTGGACCTCAGGAGTGGAGGTTTTCCAGGCTTTTGTTGGCCAATAATCAAGGGGTTCGGAGGCTACTAGCATAGGATGAATAATTATGAGGGTAAATACAATATTTAAGATACGTTTCATTGCTTTAAAAATTAATTGTTTGATAAAAAATATTGATGCTGCAAAATAAAGGTGTGAATGTCAATAATGAATCATCCTTAAGGATGATTTTTAGTGGACGGCAAAAATTAAAATGGTAATAATACTTACTTGTCCTTAATATACTTCATAGATAATTCCATAACGGCTTTTATGTTTTCATCCTGATTTCTTCAAGTGCTTTTTCCACCTCTTTTCAAGGTTTCTAACACTCACTATAACTTGAAATCCAGCATTCATAATTGTATAGCAGCCTGTTTTCCGATTCCCGAGATGCCTTAAAGCGTCTTTAAATTCATCAATTTGTAAGGAAATCACTCTATCAAAAGGAACCTTAATGTTATGTTGAATTACAAATTCAAGCATTTCATTAATAGTGGTTGATGGTGTTGTTCCGGAAAATATATAGGAAGGGCCAACCCATTTAGAAAAGATAGAACGTTTCAAAATATAAGCTAACATACTAATCACTTCGCCCCAACTCATTTTTTTAGAGCCAATGTATTTTTCAGGACCACAAACAGTTACAAATTTTCCCTTCTTATGTAATACATTGACAGATTTCTTTTCTATTTCTTTTCCACCAACGGAGTCGAATACCAAATCCATTTTTACCCCCCGAGCGGCCAAAACCTCACTGAAATTCTCCTTGGTGTAGTCAATCGTATCATCTGCACCATTTGCCTTTACCGCTATAATATTACGTGTACTACAAAGGCCTGTAACAATCGCACCTTTAGCCTTAAGTATTTGCGTAACTACACTTCCAATACCTCCAGAAGCTCCAACTACAAGGCATTTATCTCCCTTTTTTACTTTCGAGGAAAGGATCATGTCATAGGCCACACAGCCAGCAATAATCATTGAAACAGCTACCTGATGAGATAATTCTGTAGGTTTTAATAGAATATCCTTTTGATCTATGCTTCTATATGTAGCCCATGAACCACTATCACCTGTATTGGTTGGAATACCAATTGCTTCATCACCAATATGATATTGGCTTACAGCCTCACCGACCGATTCTATAATACCAGAGAAATTTGTTCCCATTATATAGGGTTTATCTTCAGATACTTCTTTGGTCCTAAAAACCGACCAGCTGCTGTACCCTGAGCCATTGCAATATCATCTGCATGCAGTGTTGATGCTATTATCTTTACAAGAACTTCCGTTTTCTTCAATTTCGGAAAGGAGATGTTTATTTCCCGTATTTCGTTAGGAACATTACCAATTGTTGGCTTTTTGATTAATCCGAATGCTTTTATCATGGGGTTTCTTTTTATTTTACAATTATTGCTTGTTAACTTTTGCCACAACGTGGCCTGCGAATCCATACATTTTCCCAAAAAACTTTCCTTCCTTGTCGAATAGATATTCTTTTTCAAATTCTTCAGGTGTATAATGTCTTGATAGGGATAAGCCATTTTCTTCAAGAAAGGCCTCCGCTTTTCCTTCTTCAATACCAAACTTGAATTTCTCACCTAAATTACTTGCCGATTCACTAAGTTTATCAGCACCATATGAATTGCTTGTACCATCAATAACGGACTTATAAAAATAGTCAAATGCTATTGTATTCCCTGCTCTTGATTTTAGTTGTACAACGTCTAAGATTTCCTTTACCGCGTATTCTTCAATATACATAGTCACTCCCTCCCATATGAACAAGGTCTTTTTTGCAGGGGTATATCCCGCATCGCAAAGAACCTCCCATAAATAATCTTTATCAAAATTTATTGGAGCATACGTAAGCTCTTTTGGAGATTCAATTTCAGCATTTCTTAAAAAGGATAGCTTTTCGTTTTGAGTTGTGGGCACATCCAATTCATATATTTGTGTGTCATGCAATAAATTTTGGAACCTGATTGCTCGTGTATCATAACCAGCTCCAAGAATAACAATTTGAGGTATGTTTTCTTTTAGCGATTGAACAAATATTTCATCAAAGAATTTGGTTCTTGCGGTAATATATTCGTAAGAACCAGGCACTTTATCATGCAGCTTATTAATGAAAATATTTCTAAAAAACCCAAACGATAGAAAAAACTTTGCTTTAGGGGGCAAGAATACCCGAGCCAGATTGTCACATCCTACAGAATCACTCCTTTTATCCTTTGTAGCAAGAAATCTGTAAATTGAGGCCATTAATGCAGTATGTGATGCTTTCTTCTCGACACGGATACTTTGTTCTGAATTTTTCATAGTTTTATTGGATCAGTTATTTATAATATCTTTTTTAATGTTGTCCTGATAACTGCAATTAGAATTTAAATCCAAAATTTAAACTGGGTTCAAAATTGTAATTTGGAGTACCTTCTTCTGTCAATAGCTTTCACAAGTAAATAAATCCAGTATAGCAAGCCATAGCATATCCAGTAAATTATTCTGCCTATTGTTGTGTGTTTTACCATGGTATTTTCATGCATTTTAAATTGTATTCAAATGTAAATTACTTCATAGCTGCACTTGTATTTATTGTAGTAAGCCATAAAGAATTATAGTAAGTGGTTTGTAACATGGGGTAAATGGTTCATGTTTGTGGTGAAATGCTTTCTGGCTAGGTATCTATTGATCATTTTCTAGAAATTGTTATTTGATTATCGAATTACCTGAGCCGAAATAAGCTTTAGATTTAAATCCCTTATTTGATTCAAAATGCCGTGGAATGCCGATTCATCTACAACATTCCCACTCAAAATAGTATTGTTACCCTTTCTAGTAATTGAAAGGCCTTCAAACCAACTTTCCCATTGCTGACTGATTTTTCCCTTTATTATAATTTCAACTTTCATGGCGTTTTCATAATTATATTTTTTTATCATTTTCTGATACAAAGTTGGGGAGTTGTGAGCAAAAAAAAATCATCCCTGAGGATGATTTTGAAGGATGATTTTTTATATGTGATTTATTTTGAAGCAAGCGATATTCCTTGCTCCTTGGCTTTTACAACTGCTTCAATGCGATTTTTTGCATCAAGCTTTAAAAGTATATTTCTAACATGGGTTTTAACTGTGGTAATTGAAATAAACAACTCATCTGCAATTTCTTGGTTCGAGAGATTATCTGCAATAAGTTTTAAAGTCTCAAATTCACGTTTACTTATATCGGAGTAATTCTGGTTCTTAATTGCTTTTTCATGCTTTGCAATTAACACTTTTAGTTTTTCTATATATTCTTTGGGTATATTATGTTTTCGTGTTGCAAGAATTTTAAAAGTATCCTGCAGGAGGTTTTTAATTTTATCAATATAATATAAAAAGTACATCATTATTCTCTCTCCTGAAGCAACTTCCATAGATTTTATAAGACATTCTTTTGCTTCCTCAACATTTCCCTGCTGGTCAAATATTAAGGCATAAATCACTTGAATCTCAATAATTCGTTCCAAACGATTAGCCTTTGTAGCAAGATAATTAATCTCATCCAATTTATTTTTAGCTTCGTTAATCTCACCAATAGTTATTAGATAATGTACATAAGGGATGAATGCATGTTCGTTAAATAAGGTTATTTCAGTTTCAGAGTTTATATTGTATTTTTGAAAAAAGGCGTTAACCTTCTGAGAATCCTCCGTTTCAATAAGAATATAGCCTTTCCATACCTGATAGAGTACTATAAAACCTGGTGGCACCGTATTCTTACTCATTAACTCTTCCAAATCCTTTAATTTACTTAAACATTTTACCCAATCATTTTTACCGTGGTGAACAAAAGACAGAACAAACAAACCAAGAAACTGGTGTGTTATATTAGATTCTTTTAGAGAGAGTTCATAACCAATTTTAATATACTCTTCGGCTTTTTCAAAATCCCCCCACAAGTAGTATATCATCGAAAGTGTTGTGTATAAGCTAGAGTATATCCAATCTACCTTAGTTAATTCAGAATACCCCTGTTCCTTAATATATTCCAATAGTTCAGTGCAATTTTTGAAAGATAAAACATATCTACCCATGCGATGTTCACATGATGCAAGTTGAATGGCAATTGTTGATACCAGATATATATTCCCTGATTTTTTACCATAATTAATAGCAATTTTAAAAGATTCTATTGCATCCGGAAGATTATAGAGCCCCATATCTTTTAAGCCCATTGAGTACCATGCCCAACTACACCATAACGAATCATCCTCAGAAAGACATTCCATAGCAATAGATGAATACCTTTCAAGTTTTGCAAATTCACCCATTGTGTTTTGTAAAATTGCCTGAGCAACCGCTATTCTGCCTTTCAATTTTAATACCTTTTCTGCCTTGGGGGAGTCTGTTAACTTTTCTTCAATTTCAATTTCGGCTTTACTTAAATAGGGTAGAGCATTGGGAGCCTGGCCTGAATGTATAAGCACCCATGAATAATACAAAGAAAACTCTGGATTGCTGTATATTTCATCATCTGGCAATAAATTTCCATAAGCCAGCAAGCTACTATGCTTGCCTTTGGCCCATAAATTGGCAGAAATTTGATTTAACAGTTCCAAGCTTCGTTGAAAGTCTTTTATTTCTATAGAATGTTGAATTGCATTTTCAATCATTTCTTTGCTTTCGTACCAATTACTTGCTTTTTTGTGTAAAGCAAAGGATTCATTATTTTTACCTACAAGTCGATTTAATAACAGCTGTTCAAATAAATGATGATACCGATACCATTTCCTTTCTGCATCTAAGGGAACAACAAACATGTTATTATTTTCAAGATGTTCAATTATTTCCTGACTATTATTTATGTCAAGTACAAAATTACACAGCGAGGCATTAAAACGCTTTAAGATAGATGTACGCAAAAGAAAATTCCTTAATTCTAGTGATTGCTGTTGAAGGACTTCTTCAATCAGGTAATCCATTATATAACGATTATCTCCTTTCAACTTATCCACAAACCTACTTACATCTTCTTTCCCTTGTAGTGATAAACCTGTGAGCTGGAGCCCTGCAATCCATCCTTCGGTTTTAATTTCAAGAATCTTGGCATCTTCAATAGATATTTTGATATTCAAACATTTTTTAAAGAAATCGTAAATACTATTTGCGATAAAACATAAATCTGATAAACGGATATCTGTAACCAAATGTTGACTTCTAAATCTTGCTACTGGTATTGAAGGATCTGCGCGTGTTATTAGAACAACATGAATATTATCTGGAAGGTTTTCCAATAAAAAGGACATTAGATTATTGATATCTTTATTTTCAATCAAATGATAATCATCAAATACGAGGTATAAGCGATCCTTTATCTCGTATAAATCATTTATTATATATGTGGCTACTGATTCGAATGAAGAATTACTGTTTGATTCCAGTAATTTTTCTGCCTTTAAGCAAAGATTTTTATAGTTTGATTGAATTCCTGCAATAATGTATCTCAAATAAGTAACAATGTCATTATCTGATTTGTCAAGCGAATACCATGAATAAGGTAAACTACAATGGTCAATCCATTGACTTATTAAAGTACTTTTACCGTATCCTGCCGGAGCCGAAACTAAAGTTAATTTCTTTTCTTTACCACTTTCTAATTTATCGATAAGTTCCTTCCTAAATATTAATTTAGAAGTAGGGTTTAGCTTATTTAGTTTTGTTTTTAGCATACATACAAAATAATAAAAAATTTAGAAATCAGATCCTGTAATCAGAAAAGTTAGATACCTTTCTCTAAAAATGTCGGCAAAAAAACAAGTATAAGGAAGCGAAGCGATGGTAGTGGTAAGGGCTGGAACACTCTTGCTTTGTAAGTTGGTTATCCTTTTACCAGGTTAAATTCACCTTGGGTGGCACACAATATTGAAGGCATGGTACTACTTGCAATGTTTATACAAAGTTATGCGTTCGGCTTTTATATTTTAGTCTTTAATTCCATTGCTTTCAAATCATATATCAGTATCTCATTTTTATCCGTCTTGTCGTACTTTCCATTTGAGTTTGAATCATAATGTCCCGTTACTGTTATTGTGCCAGTCATTTTATTAGTTGTCCAAGTTCGAACAAAGAAACTAATATCAGTCAATTGCGTTTTTTCTTTCCCATCAGTTGAAAGTATAATAATCTGCTGAGGGTCACTCCAATCAATTTCTTTGTCTCCATCAAGATTAACTGTCTTTGCAACAAGAACAATCTTGTTAACATCAAGCTCTTTAATCAGTATTTGCTCAATCGACATGATATAGGAATCTTTTGGCAAGTCAATCTGTTGCGTTTTACCATCAATTGTATTAATGAAAAGTAAATATTTGCTTTTAGTCTCAATTTTTCCGCGATTCTGAATTGAAGCAATCACATATTCAGTCTCCTCTATTTCTGTTAATTTATCGAAACTCACATAGTTGTATTTATCTTGTCCGAACGTTATACCAGAAATTAATGTAAGTAAAAGAATCAATAGTTTTTTCATTGCTTTGGGTTTGAGTTATTTCTTTTTAATATCCGTTTCTTGAAAATCAATAGAACAGTAAACAGAAGAGCACAAGTCAGAATCCAAATTTTCATTGTTGTTATTGATTCACATAAGTCAACTCCTGTTACTAATGAAATACAATCTTCAGGATTATCAATTTCATATTTTAGGCTGACCATTGTATTAAAAATCCCAAAGATATTTAATGGAATCCCTAATCCAGATAAAGTCAACACGATATAGTATATTGTTTTTCTCAGTGTTTAATATTTAGTACTTCGGTTCTCAGCTGACGCACAACGCCTGTGTACAGACCATTGCTTTTATTTCTACTTTATCTTAATTTAAAAAGTGTTCTTATCAGCCCAAATAGTAGGAATAACAACACTTATACACTCTCAACGCATTTTGATGATGTTTTTAAGCAAAATCAGTAATAGAAAACTCACTATCTAAAATTAATCTGTGAGGATAGAAAGGATAGACAAATGAGTTTTCATATTTGTTTTATTTGCGTGCTGCTAATATATGAATAATAATTTATGATGAACTGTTATGAAAACACTTAGTTCTTCATTTATTTAGAAGTTGGTTTTTATATGAACTGTGGTTTTGGTGTGTTAGCAATAGCGGTTTTTTAGCCCCATACTATGCCAATGTTATTAATCACCACCAGAAAAACAGGTGCTAATAGGCAGAAAAAATAAAAAGCACTGTTATCGAATGACCATTCAATGGGGTACATTTCCAAATAAACTATCTTTGCATAAAATCAATAGCTATGTTTATCACTAGAAATATGAAGATGGCAGATGCCATTCACCATAATCACCTCTTATTGCCAGTCATCAATCGTCTGGGTATTCATTTGGGATTTGGCGACCAAAGCATAGAACAGCTTTGTGAGGATAAAGGAGTAAATATCGACTTCTTTTTGATGATAGTCAATGCTTTTCTCGATCATGATATCAATAAAGCCATGAAGCTGGATAGTGTATCGGTAGAACAGGTAGTCAACTATTTAAAAGCGACCCATCAATACTATTTGGAGCGGATAATTCCAGAAATAGAGAATAGAATTAATGCCTTAATTCAACATTCCGACATCAATCAAAAACAGTTCCTATTGGTGAAAAACTTCTTTGAGGAGTATAAAAATGAATTCTATACCCATATCAAGCACGAAGAGCAATCCATATATCCTTATGCCTTGAAAGTGAATCAAGCAAGAAACGAGGGAAATCTTAAACCTGAATTAAAAAAACAAATACAAAAAGAACCCATAGATAGCTACGCGGAGGAGCACTCTGATATCGAATCCAAACTTTTCGATTTAAAAAATATCCTCATCAAATATCTTCCAGAAAGTAAAGATAGCTACTTGAGAAATCAGGTTTTAAATGCGCTATTTAAGCTGGAAAACGACTTAAACGACCACAGTAGAATAGAGAATATGGTTTTAGTCCCTATGATTTCTGTAATGGAAAATGAACTCTTAAAAAGCTGCTAATATGATTATTCTAGCCCTACCTGCTTTTATCACACGCAAAGGATTAGAGTCTTTGTTTCGAGAACTTTGTACCCAAAAGAAAATCTTGAGTACCGGAACTATTGAGGAACTAAATAAATGGATAAAAACCCAGGAACCCAGCTTGGTTTATGCCCATTCAAGCTTCATTCCAAACTTACACATTTCCTTTCACCGAAAAGATTCTTGTAAGGTCATCCGCATCATCGATCTCAAACCAGAGGAGCTTTCTGATGAGGCTTTTCAAACAGATATTCTATATTTAAATGATGAGGAACAGAACATCATCAAAAACATCAAACGCAATATTGCCTTATCGGAAAATACAAAAGACAATGGTTCTGAGGATTCTGGTTTAAGTGATCGAGAAAAAGATATCGTGAGAGAAATTGCTTTAGGCAAAACCAATAAAGAAATTGCCGACGATTTATTTATCAGCGCCCATACGGTCATCACCCACCGCAAGAATATCACCAAAAAACTCGGAATCAAAACCGTTTCTGGCTTAACTATCTATGCCATACTGAATAAACTCATTCAAATGGAGGAGACTTAAAATGAAACCTTTACGATTTAGTTTTACACTCCTATTATTATGCATGATGCTGTCATTGATAGCAAAAAACCCAAATGAGCAAGCCATTGTTATTAGAGTATTGACCTTTAATATTTATCATGGAGAAACCATGAATCATGATTTCGACCTAGATAAAATTGCTAAAGTGATCAATGAATCGGGTGCCGATTTTGTGGCCTTGCAAGAAGTCGACTTTAAAACCAATCGAGCCCATAATCTTGATTTAGTAACAGAACTAGCTTGGAGGTGTGAGGTGCAAGGCATATTTGGCAAAGCCATGGAATACGATGGTGGCGAATATGGGGAGGGTTTATTATCGAAACATAGCTTTCTAAAAACTATCAATCATGCACTCCCTTGTTCCGATGGCAACGAACCAAGAGCTGCTTTAGAAGCCATTATCATCCTTCCAACTGGCGATACCATTTCCTTTATTGCTACACATTTAGATCATTTAAAAGAAGATACGGATAGAATTTTGCAAGCAATAGAAATCAATCGCATATATACAAATACCAGATACCCTAGCATTTTAGCAGGAGACTTAAACGACACTCCAAATAGCAAAAGCATCAATACTTTAGAACATATTTGGACTGCAAGTTATCATTCCACAGAAACCTTAGCCACTTATCCTGCCACATCTCCTCAGGAAAAAATAGATTATATCATGTACCAGCCTGCTCATCAATGGAGAGTACTTAAAAGCGAAACTATTTGTGATACGATTGCATCTGACCATTGTGCTTATTTGGTAACTTTGGCGTTGATTAAATAAAGAAAGAGGCTTGAAGTTCGAAGTAGGAAGCCTGAAGTGAAAATCACACAAGATATAAAATTGAAAACATGAGATACTTGCTCCTCCTTTTTGCCCTCCTCAGCTTAAATAGCTTTGCACAAAAATTTGACAACATGGCACAAACCCCACCCATGGGTTGGAATAGCTGGAACTTTTTCGAATGCGATAGCGTAAACGAGCAGGTGATTATGGATATGGCCGATGCCATGGTTTCCACCGGAATGAATGAACTGGGCTATGAATATATTGTGATTGACGATTGTTGGCAAATAGCCAGAGATAAGTATGGTGTTATCATAGTTGATTCCGCGAAATTTCCATCAGGAATTAAACATCTTGCCGATTATATTCATGCGAAAGGCCTAAAATTTGGCATCTATTCCGATGCCGGTACACATACTTGTGGCGGAAGGCCAGGCAGCAAATCCTTCGAAGAAATAGATGCCCAAACCTATGCCAATTGGGGCGTAGATTATCTAAAATACGATTGGTGTAATACAGAAGGTCAAGACCCTGTGGAATCGTATACTTTAATGCGTGATGCACTATATAACGCGGGTCGACCTATTGTTTTTAGCCTATGTGAATGGGGACATGCAAAACCTTGGCTGTGGGCCGACACTGTAGGTCATTTATGGAGAACAACTTTAGATATTACCGACCGTTGGGATGGAAACAGATGGGGAAATCAATTGGGATGGACAGAAATTTTAGAGCACCAAAATGGCTTAGAAAAATATGCGGGACCCGGTCATTGGAACGATCCGGATATGCTAGAAGTCGGAAATCCAGGATTGAGTATTAATGAAGCAAAAGCACATTTCACCATGTGGTGTATGTTGGCAGCTCCACTTATTTGTGGGAACGATTTAAAAAATATGTCACCTGAAATTGCAGCAATTCTCATGCAAAAAGACATGATTGCTATCAATCAAGATCGTCTGGGTCAGCAGGGTTTTAAAATTTATGATGAAGGGAATTTCGAAATATGGCAGAAACCATTGGCCAAAGGACAAATAGCAATATGTTTGCTGAACCTTGAAAATCGTGAGAAAGAATTCCTATTAGATTGGAAAAAAATATCGATCAAGGATTTTGAAGGCCTTTACAGCGTTCAACCCATTTGGGAAAAGGATGGAATGATAGATACAGAGTTCGTTTTAGACCTAACCATTCCAGCAAGAGATGTGATCGTATACATACTGTCAAAAGAGTAAAAATGCAAGAAGAGTATTATAGCCAAGTTCGTTTTAAAGGAGAAAATTTCACTGAAAAAAACCTACAAAAGATGGAGTTCGAATCCTGTGTTTTTGATTCCTGTCAATTTTCGAATATGGATTTAAGCGAAGCAAAATTTGAAAGCTGCGAGTTTAAAAGCTGTGACTTGAGCAATGTTAAACTACTAAACACCAGTATTCAAGGGGTACATTTCCAAGATTGTAAAATGATTGGGCTTTTATTCGATGATTGTAATGCTTTTCTTATGCAATTTCAATTTACCAATTGCACACTTAATCTTTCCTCTTTTTATGCTCTCAAAATTACCAAGACAAAATTCACAAATTGTAGCCTACAAGAAGTGGATTTCACCAGCTGTCAGTTGCAGGAATCTAAATTCCCCAATTGCGAATTGAGTGGTGCCGTATTTGAGAATACCAATCTCATGAAAGCAGATTTCAGATCCGCAACAAACTATTTAATTAGCCCCGACCACAATAGAATTAAAGGAGCCCGGTTTTCCTTAGAACATATCACTGGATTACTTCAGGGTTACGGTATTCGTATTGAATAAATCATGAGATGACAACTTATATATCCATACTCAGAGGAATCAATGTGGGAGGCCATAGAAAAATCATCATGGCTGAGCTTAGAAAGATGTATGAGCAGCTGGGTTTTAGCCAGGTAAAGAGCTATATACAAAGTGGTAATGTGGTATATGAGTCGAATCAGAAAATGAGTTCCACAGAGCTTGAGAAGCTGCTCGAAAATAGTATTAAAGAAACTTTTGGTCATGAAGTACCGGTGCTTATTAGAACCTCAGAAGAATGGGAAATGGCTATAAAAGCTAATCCCTTCCTTAATGAAGAAAGCAATACTGATAAGCTATTTATAACTTTTCTCTCTGAATCACCCTCCCCAGAATTGAAAGAGGAGTTATCAAGCATGGACTTCTCCCCTGACCAGCTTAAAATCATAGATAAATGCGTCTATTTATATTGCGAAAGGAAATATCATGAGACCAAAATGACCCATTCATTAATAGAAAGAAAGCTTAAGGTAAAAGCAACCGCTCGTAATTGGAAAACCATTATGAAATTAAAAGAACTGAGTCATTAATGGAATCTTATTAAATTGAAAAATCCTTAGCTTCAAAAGGCTTCGCTTTTTTTATACTCCCCAAATCATTGGTTATATCAAAAAGATTAACTTTGGCCATTCAAGAAAAAAAATCAAATCATGAGAACGATACTATTATCCTTTTTAAGCATTATTACGGGATTGTTAATGGCACAAACTGCCGATAAAAGCGATTGGAAAGGAGGAGTCCCCGAAGGATGTACTTCAGTAACTGTAGGGAAATTGGCCAGTTTTGATGGTTCAGTAATGACTTCTCATACCGATGATAGTCACAGAACACGCTCATGGGTGGATATTAAACCTGCGCAAAAGAAGAATCCGCAAAAAGAAATGAAGATGTATAAAAGAGTGGCTTGTGATTCTTTCAATATGCCCACTTATGCACATAAAGAAATAGGCAGTATTCCTGCGGCTAAATCTACCTATCAGTATGTAAATACTGCTTACGCTAGTATGAACGAACACCAATTGGCCATTGGAGAATCTACTTTTGGCGGTAGAGACGAATTACAAAGTGATGAAGGGTTAATCGATTGTCAGAGACTTTGTATCATTATGCTGGAAAGATGCACCACTGCTCGTCAGGCCATCACTGTAGGAGGAGCTTTATTAGACAAATATGGTTGGAACGATGTGGGAGAATGTTTAACCATTGCCGATCCTCAAGAAGTTTGGCATTTGGAAATTGTTGGTCCTGGAAAAGGAAAAACAGGTGCGGTTTGGGTAGCTCAAAGAGTTCCAGACGATCATATTTCAGTAAACGCCAATGCTTCCACAATAAAAGAAATTGATATAGAGAATACCAAAGACTTTATCGCCAGTGAGAACATTTTCAGCTTAGCCAAAGAAAAAGGGTATTGGGAGGAGTCTAAACCCTTCAAATTCAACTATGTTTATGCTCCGAAGAGCAGATTATCTCTAGCTTCTCGTAGACGAGAGTGGAGAGTATTTGAGTTGGCAGCCCCTTCGCTAAAATTAGATCCTAATGGACAAGATTTTCCTTTCTCTATAAAACCAGACACATTGGTTTCTTTAGAAAAGATGGTTGAAATCTTCAAGGATTATTATGAGGATACTCCATTTGATATGTGCAAAAATATGCTAGTTGCTGACGATAGTGGCAAAATGGTAAAATCCCCTTTAGCCAATCCTTTTATGCCCTATGATGCCAACAAACTTCACAAAGTAAACGGTGGCTGGGGATGGTTAGGAGAAAGAACCATTGCGCGTTGGTATACCATGTATGGAACTATTATTCAGTGCCGAAGTTGGTTACCCAATATGATTGGCGGAGTAGAATGGCTTGCCATGGATAATATAGCCTCCTCTATTTATATTCCTGTTTATGCCGGAACTACTGACTTGCCAAAAAGTTATAAAACTCCGGGTCGCCCCAATGGATACACCCATGAATCGGCTTGGTGGGCCTTTAATAGAATGGGCACTTTAGCTTCTCAACGTTGGGGAGATATGCGCCATGATATTGATGAAGTATGGGTTCCTATGCAAGAAGAACTCTTCCAAAATCAAAACAGCTTTGAAGCAGAAGCCCTTAAGATCTATCAAAAATCTCCAGAAAAGTGTAGCGAATTCTTAACAGACTATACCAATAAATGGGGTAATAAAGTAGTGGATGATGCCTGGAAATTGGGCGATAAATTATGGACTAAATATGATGAGAAGTTTTAGGAATTTGTTGAAGATAGTTTCACAAAAAAAACAATCCTAGCATTTATTAGGTCTAGCCAAAATAGCTGAAGAAAAAGCCATTGAAGAATATGAAGGTGCAGCAATGCCCTATATAAATAATGAATAGATTAGGATTATGAAAAACGAGAACATACAATCCCTATCAAATAACTTTGAGGACCATTCACACACTACCGAAAATGGCATAGAATTTTGGTTCGCACGCGATTTACAGCATCTGTTAGGTTATTCGAAATGGGATATTTCATTAAACCAATTATCAAAGCTAAGACCGCTTGCGAAGCTAGCGAAAACAGTATATCAGACCATTTTGCCGACGTCGGGAAAATGGTCTCCATTGGCTCGGGTACTCAGCGTGAAATTCAAGACATAATGCTTACTCGTTATGCTTGTTACTTAATTGCTCAAAATGGCGACACTCGTAAAGAAAGCATTTCATTTGCATAAAATTACTTTGCAATGCAAACACGTAAGTTCGAACTTATCGAAAAACGGATAAAAGAATGGGAACGCTTACAAGCGCGACAAAAATTAACGCTATCCGAGAAAGAACTTTCGGAACTTATTTATGAGCGAACTGGAAATGATAGAAACTTTGGTTCAATAAGAAGAAAAGACTATTTGTACTATTAGTCTACAAACAAATTTAGTTTCTCTTTGCTTCATAGAAGACCTGTCCAACCCTCTCTATGTGCTCCTTAAGACTCTCATTTGAGATATGAGAAAAAATAGAAATATCGAAAGAATAAGGAAGCAATAAATCGTCAATATCATTCTCGATTTGATGTAAAATAGTAAGAGTTAAATCATATCCAAAGCAGCTTAAATCAATATCTGAACCATTGCGATAATTCCCCTTAGCTCGGGAGCCATAAACAATTACCTTTTCAAGTGGAGTGTGTTTTTCAAATACACTACATATAAGATCAATAGTATCTTTCTTTAATCCAAATTTCATTAAATAATTTCTTTAGATTTTATCTGTTCCAGTTTATCTTTAAGCTTTTTAAATTCAGAGTAATAATCAGATATAACTGATGTTAAAATCTCTTCTGCAACTACTTCATTATAGGTATGCGATGAATTATTTCGACTTTTTATCATATCCATCCAAATATCTCCAGCCTCAATCAGCTCATATTTAAAAGCCTGACGGGTGGCATCTTTCGACCCATAAATCTCATGATTTCCTTGGTAATTCAAGAAATCTTTTAGCGTTTTCCAGGCCAATTCATGAGTAAATTCAAATGCTTGTATCAAACCTTGTTCTTCAAGCTCACTTAAGGTCCTTTCACTTGCTAAGTGTACAGCTTTTTCTAATTGAGTGAATGCTTTGGTATAATTATCAAATCTTTGAATCCACCTGATATCTGATTTTCCCATATGTATAAATTCTCATACAAAACTAACTAATTTTTAAATATATACTAGGTGAATATTACAAAGGACTAACTCTATTATCATCAACAGCTGTGGTATCGATATTTGATCAACATCCTACTTCACAAAACTCAAATCAATCACTCCAAACAAATGCAAACTGGTGAAAATGATAATCACGAGGATAAACCAACGAATATAACCGGCTCCTTTTTTTACCGCTAGCTTACTAGCTAACAAAGCTCCAGTCACAGTTCCAATAGCTAAGGTGAAACCCATAGCATAATTGATTAAATCGTGATATATATAGACCACCAAAGAAAATACCATATACATTCCAACAATTAGAACCTTGGCAGCATTGGCTTTTACCAACTCGTAACCCGCTCCCCAAACTAAAGCAGCCAAAAGAAAATAACCCACTCCTACTTGAATAAATCCTCCATAGACTCCTATAAAAAAGAACAAAACATATTGTTTCCAAGTTAGTGGTTTATTTACCAATTCGGTGTTTTCTTTAACCCAGCTTTTGGGTTTATAGAACATAAAAAAGAGCATGACTAATAGAATAATCCCAATGGCTTTCTCAAAAATATCCTTCTGGATATCCACTGCCAACCAAGCGCCAAAAAAGGAACCCATAATTGCAGGAATAGATAATAAAAGAGACTTTTTTGAATCAAGAACTTTCTGCTTTTTAAAGCTACTTGTTGCGGCTATATTTTGCATGATAATGGCAATCCTATTGGTACCATTGGCCATCGCCGGGGATAAGCCCATCATCATCAATACTGACAGACTAATGGCGGAACCTCCTCCGGCCAAAGTATTTACAAAACCTACTGCTATTCCTGAGCCAATCAAAATAAGTCCTTCTATCCAAGTCATATCATCATTTTTGGCAAATGTAATTCCTTTTACTGAAACAATTTCGATGAAGAGAAAAGCACTTAATCAACTAGCATAATGCAGCTTAAATATATAACCTTTAAAATTCCTTAATTATATTCAAAATTCGACTTTCTCGAATAAATTCCATGCAAGCATAGTTTTATTTTATATATATTTGCCCTCCAAAACCTGATAATAAACATTAATAAAAACCACAATAATGGAAAGAATAACCGTAATTGGGGCAGGAAACGTTGGAGCTACTGCTGCCAACGTGATAGCTCATAAAGACATTGTAAAAGAAGTAGTTTTAGTTGACATAGTAGAAGGTGTTGCCGAAGGTAAAGCATTGGATATGTGGCAAACAGCCCCTATCAATGGATATAACACTAGAGTAACTGGTGTAACTAATGATTATTCAAAAACCGCAGGTTCTGGGATTATCGTTGTCACTTCTGGTATTCCTCGTAAGCCAGGAATGAGCCGTGATGATTTAATATCTACAAATGCTGGTATTGTAAAAACCGTTGTGGAACAAGCTTTAAAATATTCTCCAGATGCTATCGTAATTATTGTAGCCAATCCTTTAGATGTGATGACATATGCAGCATACAAAACTGCTGGTGTAGATTCTTCTAAAGTATTCGGAATGGCTGGCATCCTCGATACTGCTCGATATAGAGCATTCTTAGCTACCGAGCTTGATTGTTCTCCAAACGATATTCAAGCTTTATTAATGGGAGGTCATGGTGACACTATGGTTCCACTTCCAAGATATACTACTGTTGGTGGTATTCCTGTAACTGAATTGCTTGATGCAGACAAATTAGAAGCTATTGTTCAGCGTACTAAAGTTGGTGGTGGAGAACTAGTGAAACTCATGGGAACTTCTGCATGGTATGCGCCTGGTGCTGCTGCTGCTCAAATGTGTGAAGCTATTGTAATGGACCAGAACAGAGTTTTCCCTGTTTGTGCCTTGTTAAATGGCGAGTACGGACAAGAAGGCGTTTATTTAGGCGTTCCTGTTAAGTTAGGTAAAAACGGTATCGAAGAAATCGTAAAAGTCAACCTTAACAGTGATGAGCAAGAATTATTGAACCAGTCAACTGTTGCTGTTAAAGGTGTAATGAAAGTTTTAGATGATATGAAACTGTTCTAATCAACAAAACATATAAATAAAATAGCTGTTTCCAATCGGTATTTCTGAGGTGAAACGGCTATTTTTGTGTCTGAACTGGAAAACTCATTTTAAAAACGGAACCCTCACCTTCCTTACTCTCGACACTAATTTCACCTTTATTTAACTTCACAAACTCCTTAATCATCAGAAGACCAAAGCCGGTTCCTTGTTCATTTGCTGTCCCCGGTAAACTTTGAGACCTTTCACTACTAAATAAACCGGCCAATACTTCTTCACTCATTCCTATTCCACTGTCCTGAATATTGAGATGTATATTTGAACCATCCTCCATAGCTGAAATATGAATTACAGATTGAGAATAAGAAAATTTAATGGCATTGGAGATTAAATTTCGTAAAATAAGATCTAACATTTTACAATCGGCATATAGTTTAGAGTTGATCTGATTCTTTAGTTCTATTTTTAATTCCTTCTTTAATAGCGAAGCTGCCACCAACTCAATATTTTCTTTTATGATAATGTCAAGATCGCAGTCTTCAAATCGTGGTTTAATTTCTTGATGTTGTAATTTGGACCAACTGCTCAAGTTTGTGATTAAATCTTGGAGATGATTTAATGACCTGCACATAATTCCGAGAAGGGTATTTCTTTCTTCTTCTGTGTATTCATCAAAATTCTCTTTTAAATCGGCACTCACAGATTGCGCTGCGCCTAAAGGATTCTTGATATCATGCGAAATGATAGCTAAAAATTTTTCTTTCGTTGCATTAACTTTTCTTAGCTTCTGATTAACACTGGACAATTCTTTGGTTCTCTGGTCAACTAATTCTTCTATTTTCTTTTTCTGACTCTTCAATAAACTTATGCGATAATTGATACCTAAGAATATGAATACTAGAATAAGTAAAGCAAGCCCTATCTTAAACTCAAAGGTTTCCCAAAACATAGCATCCACCTTAAACTCTATTTTTAATGGAGCCTTACTCCAGCTTCCATGATGATCGGATGCTAGAATATCAAGATGATAAGTCCCTGGATCCAATCCATGAAAACCAATTTCATGTTCACGGCCTAGATCTATCCAACTATCATGTATTTCATTTATCTTATACCTATACCTATTCTGTGGTGCTGAAACATAATTGAGTGATGCAAATTCTAACTTAAAATACTCTATATCTGGAGGAATACTAAAGTTCAGAACAGAAAGGCTATCGTACTCAGGCTTAAACTCATTATTATTAAAAAAGATACCTGTTATAACCACAGGAAACTCCTCTTCTTCCTGATAAATATTTGAAGGATCGAAATAATTAAACCCATTAACACCTCCAAAATAAATAGAGCCATCTTTTGATTTATAATGTGCGGCAGTATTAAATTCAAGCCCCTGCAAACCATCATTAATTGAGAATGTAGAAACATGACCATTATCTAATTGATAACTACAAATCCCGCCATTAGAGCTAATCCACAAATGATTATTATCATCAAAAATAGTAGCATATACAAAATCATTAGGCATCCCATCATCCACAGTAATAAATCTAATTTCTTGATTGTTCATTTTCAAGAGTCCTTTATCCGTAGAGATCCAATAAATGCTATCAGGTGTTTGATTGATATGATTTATTCTAAGGGTTTTGAAATCAAAACTGGGATAAAACTTAGACCTGAAAGATTGAAAACCCTGCAATTCTTCATTAAATATTAGAAGACCTGATATATCACTTCCAGCCAATAACTGACCATTAAAATCTCGATAAATATTTAATATATTTCCATAGACCAGTCCTTCATCTATCTGATTACCATACAAAACTGTTTCTCCACTAATTAATTGGCGCCTTAATATTCCATTATAAGCTCCACACCAGTAAACTGAATCACCATCATTATAAATATCCAATTATAATAACTTCTGCTTCTATCACATCCTGTCCATTCGCAAGCAATATCCTCTAGTTTATTATTGGCCATATTTAACTTTTTCAGACCTCCACCTTCTGTACCTAGAATAAGGGAATTCTCTTCATTGGGAAATTGTTCTATGCAATATACAATATCACGTGTTAGTATAGGACCAAACATTTTGGTTTCCTTATCCATTTCAATCAACCCATTATAACCTCCGACCCAAACTGACTCTTCATTTTCAAAAAACGCCCTAATACTCATTAAGTAAAACTGATACTCCAATTTTGTATTAACCAATTGAAATAAATCCTTTTTGCGGGGTAAAATGAAAGCGCCTTGACCATTAGTACCTAGCCATAAATTTTCATGGGAGTCAAAATACAATGTCTTTTTATCTACTTCTCTATAATAAAAAAACTCTCGATGTTCAGGATAATAAGTAAAAGTATTTTTAGAAAAATCAATACTAGCGATACTTTGAGAAGTGGTGACTAACCATAATTGATTATCTCTGCTTTCAAACTTTCTCACTTCAGAGAAAAAAGCTTCCTTTTCATGTGTTTTCAATAAACCATAATAATCTGTAAATGGACGGAATTGATTGCTTCCCTTTTCTTTGACAAAAACATTAGGAATATGAAAATCAGAATAGTTTGGATTATTATCGGCTATCCAAATATTATGCTCATTATCTTCATGAATGTCAGAAATTTGAAAATCCTCGTTCCCATTTGGAAAATCGGGCAATACATAAGACTCTATCTTATTATTGATATACTGATATTTAATTACAATATTTGATCTACCGGCTAGCCATATATTGCCCTTATCATCTATTAAGATTTGCGAAAATTCAAAATTTACATCATTTAACTCAACTTTAATAATCTCGTCTGTTTCTTCCTTTTTAAGGAATAAACCCTCAGTACTTGCAATCCATAAATTCCTATAATTATCAAACTCTATATCATTAATAATGGTAGTGTTTTGGTAATTGTGAGGAAGTTGTAACCTGGAAGCTTTTTCAGTATAGCTATTAAATTTATTAATACCAGTTTTTGTTAATGGTCTAGCCCCCTATTAATCGGACTATTTTAATTTAGGTTCAAATATATGTGTTTTTCATTACTTATTTTCATAATATTGCTTTAGCAAGAAACGACTGAAGGTGACCTTTCTGCCGGTGGTTGTT